>JALFKC010000050.1 GCA_022775765.1 Campylobacter sp.
CGGCAATTTTAGCCCCTATGTGACCGCTCTTGCCAACGCCTGTGACGATGACTTTGCCTTTGCACTCATTGATTAAATTTACTGCGTTTTCAAAATTAATCCCAAGCATGTTCGCTTGACGAATAAGTTCATTTCCTTCTATTTCTAAGACTTCCTTTGCTATTTCTAAAATTTTACTCATCTTCAACCTTTAATATTGCTTTTTAATTTTGTATATATACACAGTTAATTTTTATTATGTCTAAAATGTTATTAAGATTTTACCATTTTATAGCTTTAAAGAAACTCAAAGTACCATAGATGATATTGAAAAAGAGGGCTTTGTGCCTATAGTTAGCGTTCCTTGTTTTGAGTTTTGGATACTACTTCATTTCGTAGGCACTACTAACTCTTTTTCTGGAGTTGCGGGTGGATTATCGCCTTGCTAAGAGTGCATAAAAGAGCTAAAGATGTATATCTCAAATTATAAAAAGGCGATGATATTTATAAAAACATCAAAAATCACCAAGAAATTGCCATTGAAAGGTCAAAAAAGATTGCTAGTGGCAAAAATCAAAGAGCTAAGTATAGCAATCTTGTTACATATTTTCACATGATGGTAGATGATATCAAGCAATTAGCTTAAAATACTATTCTATATTCGCCAACTAGCTTTTATAAATTTGAAATAAGTTATACTGTTTTATATTTTTATTGGTTTATTGTGATCGGATATTGAATTATTTTTAAGGTTTTAGCGTCTATTTTCTAAACTAAGCGATTTTTGTCATCAATTTTGCGACTAAAATATGGTGATAAATTCTCACTTAATCCCTCTAGCTTTCCTAATTCAACATAGCCATTTTTGTCAATATCATTAATTAATTCTAGTATGTAAAATCTCTTATCGTTTTTTGCCAGTAGCAAACTCTTCTTATATGTCATCAGTAAAAGATTTTACCAAATATCCCTAATAGTTCCACCTATTTTATCCATCTCTTTGGCGTTTTTCTAATCTTTTTAAATTTATTTGAATAAAATGGATCTATTTTTAGTTCAGATATCATTATTGTATATTGTTTAAAAAGTTTAGTATCCTTTTACAGTTATCTTTTACTTTTATTACTGTGTCAATTACTTATTTTAGTGAAAATTGATATTTACGATATAGCCTGCTATGGTTTTTACACATACTCTATCCTATCTCCCACGCCAGCTCCCTTAAAGCCCCTTAATCTTAGTAGGCAGCTATCGCAGTGACCGCACGCTTTATCTTCTCTTTCGTAGCAGCTCCAAGTCTCTTCAAATTTCATCCCAAGCTCTAGCCCTTTTTGCACTATTTCAGTTTTGCTTAGATGGACTAGTGGGGTGATGATTTTGGGATTAAAACTCGCACCAGTGCCTAAATTTATAGCTTTTTCTATACTTTTGATGAAGTTCTCAGAGCAGTCAGGGTATCCGCTACTATCTTCTTGCACCACGCCTATAAATATCGCTTCACACCCCCTAGCTTCTGCAACCGCCGCAGCTATAGACAAAAATATCCCGTTTCTAAAAGGCACATATGTGACAGGAAGTTTGGTGGTGCTATATTTGCCACTTATTGAAGTAACATTAGAGTTTTTATCGTCAAATTTAGTCCCCAAATTCTCATCTAATTTTGCGTGACTATTTTTAGAAATTTCGCCACTATCAAAATCATCCAAATCAATCTCGTCTTTTGGCACAGCTATATTTTTATCAGTTAGTGCGTTAGCCCCTATTGTAGCGATAAAGCTAGCGTCAAGCACTAGGCTCTCTTTGATATTCAAAGTTTTGCAAGTAGCTTCAAAACACTCTCTTTCTTTAGTCATCGTGCGTTGATTATAATCAAAATGAAGCCCTACGATTTCATACCCCATATCCTTAGCTATATACGCACACAGCGTACTATCCATTCCACCACTTATCACACAAAGTGCTTTTTTCATCTATACGCTCCAAAGTTTTTGGCGTATTATATCAAATCTTTTTGTTGCCAAAGGCATGCACGACAAATAGCACCACAAAGCTAATTACTAGCATTATGCCTGAGTAGATATGAGCCTTGTCAAACTCCAGCATTTCTACGGCCTCATATATCGCTATGCTTGCCACTCTTGTTTCATCACTCACGCTTCCGCCTATCATCAGCACTACGCCAAACTCCCCCATTGTGTGGGCGAAGCTTACTACAAGTGCAGTTAAAAGCGATGGCTTGATAGCAGGCAGACTAACTCTAAAAAGCGTGATGAGTTTGCTTTTGCCAAGGCTATAGCTAGCTAGGATGAGATTTTTTGGCATTGATTTAAACCCAGCTACAAGTGGTGAGAACATAAATGGCAGACTATACACGCAGCTTGCAATCACTAGGCCTGTGAAGTTAAACACTAGCCTAATCCCAAAATGCTCCTCCATAAACGCCCCAAAAAACGAGTATGGTGACAAAAATACCAGTAGATAAAATCCCATCACCGATGGCGGAAGCACCAAAGGTAGTGAGCATATCGTCTCGATTAAAGCTTTACCTCTGAAGTTTTTCGTCGCTACTGCCCACGAAAGCGGAAGCACCAAAGCAAAGAGTATGGTTGTAGTGATGATGGAAAGTTTGATGGATATATAAAATGGCTCAAAGCTTATGTCTTGCAAATTTTATCCTTTTTGTAAATTTGATGAATTTATATAGTGTTTTTGATATTTCGCCACAAATTTGCATAATATACTCATTAATCACTCTATTTTTCTAGATTTATTCCAAAAGCTTTGGTGCTTAAATTTACCATATCGCCCACTTTTACGCCACTAGCTTCATTTGGTGAGAGCACAACTTCACAAAGTGAACTTCCTATACTTGCGACTACGATTGCCACAGTTGGCGTGATTTGGATACTCTCAACTCTAGCAGAAAAGCTAAGCTTTCTTGAACCACTTGTCTTTAGCAAAATCTCACTTGGCGTTCCAACGCCAGTTATTTGTCCATTTTCCATCTTATAGACTAAATTTGCCAAGCGGTATATTTCGCTTGCGTCGTGGCTAACTAGCACAATTGTCATACCAAACTCAGAGTGAATTTTAAGTAAAAACTCTTGAAGCTTAGTCCTTAAAACGCTATCTAGGGCAGAGAGTGGCTCATCAAGTAGCAAAATTTCAGGGCTTCGCATAAGTGCTCTTGCTAGAGCGACGCGTTGCTTTTGGCCGCCACTGAGCTTGGTAACATTTGAGTTTTTTAGCTCTTTTAACTCTACCAAATCCAGTAGTTTTTCAGCTAAAACTCTATCTTTTTTGGCAAAAAGTAGATTTCCCAAAACGCTCATATTTTCAAACAGTGCGTAGTCTTGAAATAGATATGAAACCTCTCTTTTTTGTGGCGGGATAAAAATTCTATCATCAAAGAGAGTCTTGCTATTAAATTTTATACACCCACTATCAGGCTTTATAAATCCAGCAATTATCCCAAGCAGAGTTGTTTTGCCACTGCCACTTTTGCCATATAGACAGACAAAATCACCTTTTTGAATTTTTAAATTTGCGTCTAAACTAAAATGATCACTTAGTTTTTTTTGACAATTTATCTCTATCATAGTAGTTGCTTAATATAGAGTGAAGTGGCTTTTATATAGGCAAATATACTATCACCTGTGTTTAAATTTAGCCTTTTTGTGCTATCAGCGGTGATTATACTCTCAAACTCAAAGTTTTCGCCGCCTAAATTTTGAGCCGTGAGTGATAAAACACAAAGAATTTCGTCTATTTTGATCTCTTTGATGATACAAGGAATTTCATTGCTTAGTGAGCAGTTTAATCTGCAAGGGCTAACGATCACATCGCTACTTTTAAAGCCTATGATGGCTGTTTGCCCCACCTTTAAACTCTTATCCATAGCAAGTGCGACCATCTTAAAATGCAAATTAGTAGCGTCAAATTTAGCTTGCAAGACGCCACTAATTTCTTTGATAGATGAAATTTTAGCTTTTATCAAAAGCTATATCCATATTTTGCGAAAATCTCTTTACCTTTGTCGCTAAGTATAAAGTCATAAAACTGCTTAGCTTTAGGGTTGTCGCCACCTTTTTTGGTGATTATCATACCTTGAGCGATTGGTTCATATAGTTTGTCATCAACCAAAATATAGTTTTTACCCTCTTTATACTCGCTCATCTTTGGTGCATACATTGCACTCGCTGCTACAAATCCAGCATCACTCGCACTAAGGGCTTGTGAGAGGGCTTCACCTATGCTTTTTGCTTGAACGATTTTGCTCTCTACTTCGTCATAAACCTTGGCATTTTTCATCGCCTCTACGCTTGCTTTGCCATATGGTGCAGTTGCAGGGTTTGCGATAGTGATGGTTTTCATATCTTTTAGTGCGTTAAGTCCTTTACTTAGGTCAAAATCCCTGATGGTAAAAAGAGCGAGTTTGCCTTTGGCATACATTGCCACATCGCCCACGCCAAAGCCACTTTCTTTGATATTCTCAGCAAACTGCATATCAGCAGCCATAAAGATATCAAATGGTGCACCATTTTTGATCTGTGTGCTTAGAGCACCACTTGCACCCAGGCTAACATCAAGAGTGGTATCTGGGTAGAGTTTATTAAACTCAGACTTTATCTCATCAAATGCGTATGTAGTGTTGGCTGCGGCTGCGATTTTAACTTCATCTGCAAATGACAAAGCTACCGCAAGGCACAAAAACAGTAATTTTTTCATAATTTATCCTTTTGAATGAATTTAAAGCTGATTATACTTTATAAAAACTTTTATATAGATTAAACTATTTTATATGTGGATTCTAATAAGTATAAATTTTAAATTTATACTATAAATTTTAAACTCAAAGACAAATTTTACGCCCCAAATTTAGGGCATAAATTTACATTGCGATGATGATATCACTAGGGTTAATTACCGCACTTACTTCATCGCCCACGCCAAGACGCAAATTTAGAGCTGATTCTTTGGTAATAGAAGAAGTGATAGTTTGATGACCTTTGGTTAGAAGTGAGATTTCAGCATTTACTGCCCCAATCTTAACCTCTTGTACCGTGCCTTTGATGATATTTGGTGAGCTAAGATTTAGAGTTTCATCTCTAGCGATAATCACAGCTGGGGCTTTAAAGATTAATATTATCTCACTTCCAACTTTGATATCTAGGTTTTTTCTTGAAGTTAGAGTTATGCTCGCACAAATCTCTTCTCCACCACTAATAGTAGCGTAAATTTGGGAATTTACCGCCCCATCTTCGATCTTATTAACCGTAGCGATGAGCTTGTTTCTAGCACTTAGTTTTGTCCCAAGACGGCCAAGACTTTCTAAAATCTCTTGATTGATTTTGCCATCTTTTAGAATTTCTGTTAGAAATTGCTGTTGTGCGTTTTTTATGACTTGATAGTTTGCAACTAGCTTTTTGCCAAATGGGCTTAGAGTGGTGCCGCTACTTTTGGTTTTGCCATTTGGCCTGACGACAATGGGAGTTTTGGATTGATTGTTGATTTCATCTAGGCTATCCCACGCATTTTTGTAAGAAATTCCTACTTTTTTGGCCGCCGCGGTGATACTTCCAACTTCATCAATTGCTTTTAAAAGTTCAATATGTTTTTTTAAAATAGAGGTGTTTTTATCCAAAAACAGCTTCAAATCCACTTCTGCTTGCATTTTTTATCCTTTGAAATTTTGCAAAATTATATCTATATAGGACTTTATATTTATTAAATTTAGACTAAATTCATTAAATTTAAACATTAATAGCTGATTTAAAAATATTTCATATAATTACAGATTGCAAATTAATAAAAAGGATAAATTTGAAAAGACTAATATTCACAGCTTTTGTTGCACTAAATTTAGCATTTGCTGATGAGGTGGCAGATGAGTTTGAAAACGAATATAAAAGCGAGTATGTAAGCGATCCACTAAGCGGATACAACCGTGTAATTACTGGCTTTAATGATGTTTTTTATGGTTATCTTGTGACACCCCTAGCCAAAGGCTATGACTACGCAATGCCAGATCCTGTGCAGGGTGCGATTTATAATGCGTTTTATAATATCTTGTATCCAACAAGGCTGATTAATAGCATTTTTCAGTGGGAATTTGACAAAGCGTGGGATGAGACAAAGAGATTTTTTATCAATACAACGATGGGATTTGCTGGACTTAGCGATGTAGCAAGTATGCATCTAAATATGCCAAAACACGATGAGGATTTTGGACAAACTTTGGGTGCGTGGGGCGTTCCAAAAGGTCCGCATATCGTTTGGCCGATTCTTGGACCATCAAACTTTAGAGACACAGTTGGAATGGTTGGGGATTATTTTACAAATCCTTTGAGCTATACCTTTCCGCATACTGATTTTGCAGCCACTGGACTTAAGGCGTATGGGGCGTTTAATGAGTTTTCTTTGGACCCAGATCAGTATAATAATATCAAAAAAGACGCACTTGATCTATATATTGTGCTTAGAGATGGTTACGAACAAAGAAGAGATTATTTGGTAAATGAATAAGGTAAAAAAATGAGAAAAATTTGTGTGATTTTAGCCCTTTTGGCGGGTGTTTGTTTTGGGCTTGAGAGAGCTGATATACAAGGCGTAATGGATCAAAAAGTAGAAATGGCAGTTGAGATACTAAAGGATAATAGCATTCCAAAAGACCAAAAAGGTGGTGAAATTTTTAAGCTATTTGACGAGCATATTGATTATAAACTTATGGCTAAAATTTCACTTTCTAAATACTACAAAACTTTAAGTAAAACCGACGCTGATAAATTTGACAAGGCTTATGAAGAGCGCTTAAAAGCGTCTTTTATTGAGAAGCTTTCTATGTATAGCGACGAAACAATGCAAATTCTTGGGCTAAAAACCATAAATGAAAAAAGAGTTGTGCTTCAAACCTTGCTAAAAGGTCAAAACAAAGACTATACGATTGATTTTAAGTTTTATCCGCAAAAGCCTAATAACTGGATGATTTATGATGTGGATATTTTGGGAGTTAGCGTGGTTGCGACTTATCGTTCGCAATTTGCAGATATGACTGAAAATGCTAGTTTTGATGAAATTTTAGCCAAGCTTCAAGCTACGGAAGTCGTAACAGAATAGTTTATGAAGCGTATTTTCAAAACAATTACTAGCTTTCCAAAGGCGTTTTTGGCTATAACGCTTTGTTTTACTCTATTTTTTGCTTATTTTAGCACCAAGCTTGAAGTTGATGCTTCAAGCCAAACTCTATTGCTTGAAAACGATAAAGACCTAAAGAAATTTAGAGAAATTTCCAAACGCTACGAAACACCAAATTTCCTAGTCGTAGCCTATTCTCCAAAAGATGATATCCTAGACCCTAAAAGCCTTGAAACTATCCATAAACTCTCAAAAAAGCTTGAGAGTTTGGATTTTGTGCAGAGTGTTTTGAGTATTTTAAATGTGCCTTTGTTTGAAAATCATCCTATGCAAATAACCGATCTTTTAGGTCATATTCCAAGTTTAAAAGATGAAAATGTAAGCCTTGAAAACGCCAAAAAAGAGTTCCTTTCAAGCCCACTTTATGCGTCAAATTTGGTAAGTGATGATTTTAAAACAACAGCAATTGTGATAAATTTAATCATCGATGAGAAGTATTATGATTTTATAAAAGCTAGGGACGAGCTTTTGCAAAAGCAAAAAGATAGCAAGCTTAGTGTGGATGAAAAGGCTAAATTAGAGATTATCAATAGCAAGTTTAAAACTTACCGCGATATCAATAGACAAAAAGAAGCCGGCGATATAGAGGCTATCAGGCAGATTTTGGATGAGTTTAGACCAGCCCAAACACTATTTTTAGGCGGGGTTAATATGATAGCAAGCGATATGATAGAGTTTGTTAAAAATGACATTGTATTTTATGGTTTGCTCTCTACACTACTTTTGATGGGGTGTTTGTGGCTATTTTTTAGGCAAATTCGCTTTGTGATTTGTCCGATTTTTATCTGCCTTGTGAGTGCGATTTGTGCGAGTGGGCTTTTTGGATTTTTGGGCTTTGAAATTACGGTAATTAGCTCAAACTATGTTGCACTTCAAATTGTCATAACAATGTCAGTTGTCATTCACCTAATCGTAGCCTACCGAGAAAAGCTTAGACTTCATCCAGATTTTAGTCAAAAAGCCCTTGTTTATCTAGCTCTGCGAGATAGAGCTAATCCTTGCTTTTTTGCGGTTTTTACCACTGTGATAGGATTTTTTTCGCTGATTCTTTGTGATATTAAGCCGATAATTATGCTTGGAATTATGATGAGCGTGAGTATATCGTTTTCTTTGGTGATAGCGTTTGTGGTGTTTGGTTCGCTTATGAGTTTGCTTAAGAAAAGACGAGTTAATACTAAATTTGAAGATGGATTTAGGCTGACTTTTTGGTGTGCAAATTTGGCAATTTATCACCGAAAAATCGTCTATATCTTTGCGTTTTTAGCTTTGGTGGTTGGACTGATTGGGGCTAGCAAATTAAAGGTGGAAAATAGCGTCATAGGGTATTTTAAACAAAGCACTGAAATTTATGCTGGGATGGATCTGATCGATAAAAAGCTTGGTGGAACTGTGCCTTTTGATGTGGTGATTAAATTTAAAGATGATGAGAAAATCTCAAGTGGGGATGAGTTTTTAGATGAGTTTGAGAGTGAATTTGATGAGTTAAGCAAAGATGAAAAATACTGGTTTGAAGCTAGGAAAATGCGTATCATCAAAATGGTAGATGAGTTTTTAAAAAATAGAGAGTTTGTAGGATATGTGGGCTCATTTAATATCTTGCTAGAGATTGGTAAAAGTGTAAATGATGGGAAAGATTTGGATGATTTTATGCTCTCAGTCATCTACAACGAAATCCCTGAGAGTTACAAAGATATCGTAATCACGCCTTATATCAACATAGAGGCAAATGAAGCACATTTTAGTGCTAGAACCTACGATAGTGATCCAAATTTGCAACGTGACAAATTCTTAAAAGAGCTCAAACTCGATCTTGAGAATTTGCTAAAAGATGAGAATGTTGAGGTTGAAATTAGCGGATTAATGGTGCTTTATAACAATATGCTTCAAAGCCTCTTTAGCTCTCAAGCTGATACCTTAATTTTTGTGGTTGGTGTGCTTTTTGTGCTGTTTATAGTTATTTTTAGAAGTGTTAGATTTGCCTTTATTGCGATAGTTGTCAATGTAATTCCGCTAACTTTGGTGTTTGGAATTATGGGATTTATGAAAATCTCGCTTGACATTATGACGATTACAATTGCAGCAATTAGCATAGGAATTGGCGTTGATGATGTCATTCACTATATCTATAGGCTCAAACAAGAACGCCTCACCAAAGGGCTCAAAGACGCGGTTTTGGTTAGCCACGCAAGCATTGGATATGCGATGTATTACACTTCATTTGCGATATTTTTAGGCTTTTTGATAATGTGTGCGAGCAATTTTTGGCCGACAATCCATTTTGGAATTCTCATAGATCTTGTAATGGTTTGTATGCTAACTGGTGCGTTAGTTTTGCTTCCAACGATGATTTTGAGTATGTTTAGGGATAAATAACTCAAAATGAGATTATAAATTTAGCACTTGGTTTATAATCTTTATTGTATAATGTAATTTTATCTTAAAAGAAATGCGATTAAAACCGAAATTTTATTTGCATAATTGCTGTTTTTGGTAGGTTGTGGTAATTCAAATATAAAAACCATTAAGGAATATACATTTAAGCTAACAAAGCTATAGGCGTTGGCTATACTTAATGAAAATAGCGAATAAAAGGAGATTAGTTTATTATGAGAGATATTTATGAGCGTTAGATGCTAAATTTCACAGATGAAAAAGATTTTATTTTTGATTTTAACTATAAATTTGATGATGGGAGATGCGATGAAAGAGATTTACCTTGCAGGTGGATGTTTTTGGGGTGTTGAAGGGTATTTTAAACAGCTTGATGGAGTTACAAAAACTACAGTGGGTTACGCAAATGGCGATAGCGAAAACACAAGCTATTATGAGCTAAAACATACTGGTCACGCTGAAACTCTAAAACTAGAGTATGACCCAAAAATTATCACACTTGATGAAATTCTAGCTCATTTTTTTAGGATAGTTGATCCAACCCTGCTAAACCGCCAAGGCAACGATATTGGCACGCAGTATAGAAGTGGGATTTATTATGTAGATGAGAGTGATTTAAAAGCGATAAACCAAGCCATTAAAATTGAACAAACTAAGTATTCTAGCCCAATACTCACAGAAGTTCAAAAGCTTGAGAATTTTGTAGTTGCCGAAGAGTATCATCAAGACTATTTGGATAAAAATCCTAATGGATATTGCCATGTGGATTTAAGCCTTGCAAAAGTGCCACTAGAGAGCAAAAGCACTAAATTTAAAGGTGGTAAATTTGAAGATTTTCAAAAACCAAGCAAAGATGAGCTAAAAAACACTCTTAGTGAGATTTCATACGCAGTTACACAAGAAAATGCAACTGAGAGGCCATTTTCAAGCAAATACGATGAGTTTTTTGAGAATGGAATTTATGTTGATATAGTAAGCAAAGAGCCACTTTTTAGCTCAAAGGATAAGTTTAATTCAGGTTGTGGGTGGCCAAGTTTTGCAAAATCCATCAAGCCTTTAGAGATTAAAACCGATTTAAGTTATGGAATGATTAGAGATGAAGTTAGGTCAAATTTGGCTGATAGTCATTTGGGGCATGTTTTTGATGATGGGCCAAGCGAATTAGGTGGCTTAAGATACTGTATCAACGGGGCTGCACTTGAGTTTATCCCATATGAAAAAATGGATGAGATGGGCTATGGCGAGTATAAAAAATTTGTAAAATAAAGGGGTAAATTTGAAAAAAGTTGCTTTAATTTTGACAATTATCTGTGGTTTTGCTATGGCAAATGATGAGATTTTAGATAATCTTGAGAGCTGTATAGTCAAAGATGATGGTTGTCAAAAAGTCCTAGAATATGCACAAAATGCGTGTGAAAGTGGCAAAAACTGGGGATGTTTTGTGAGTGCTGATATGCTAGGGCGTGGCCTTGGTGGCACAAAAGACGCCATAGAATCGTTTGAGCTTTTTAAAAAATCGTGCGAAAATGGCGTAGCACAGAGTTGCTATGAAGTATCGGTTAAATATCTAAATGGTGAGGGGGTTCCGCAAAGTTTTGAGCTCTCTGGCAAGACGCTAAATAAAGCGTGCGAGCTTGGAAGTAATAGGGCGTGCGAAATTTTAAAGCTTTTGCCGTAAATTTAGTGCTTGAATTTATAGTTTAGCAAATTCAAGCTATTTTTGTGTTAAATTAAAATATTTTGCAGTGCTAGGTTTTAAATTATCTAAATTTATTAAAATCAATAGTCGCGTCTTTTTCGTCAAAGCCTAGGTTTATAAGCTTGTTTTTGGCATTTTCATCGCCTAAAATTTCAAAAGTTATATATAAAAGATCTAGATTTTTAACCTCAAGTCCGTGATTTAAAAGCATTTGTGAAAGTGTGAATAAATTTGCTTTAAATTCCAAATATTTGGTAGAATTTTTAAAATTTTCAAGCTTAGTTTTATTGAGATTTTTTCTATTTGAAATCAAAAATCCATTATCGCTTGCAAACATCGCAAGCCCAAACCAAAGGTCACGCCCTACGCTAGGAAGTGGCTTTATACCATGCTTTAAAAGCACTTCTAGACTCTTAAATTTTTTGGTTTGAATAGCGTAATTGATTAAATTCATATCTTTATAATTACAAATTTCGCCACCATCTTTTAGGATTTCATCCATAAATTTAGCCACCTTTTCATCGCTAATCTCATCCAAAAAAAGCATCAAATTAGCCAAATATCCAAATTCCAACGCCTTTTCGTCACCCACGCAAATTAACGCGTCTTTTAGCAACATAGATTCATTGGCGCCATAATCGCTCATCAAACAAAATGCTGGGCCATCATCCCCTAACTTTTGATAGGCTAAATTTGGATTATTTTTTATAATTTTCAAAGCTGTGGTAATTTCGCCATTTTTGATTGCATTTTGCAAATCTTGGGCGGTATAAATTTGAGAACTTTCAAATTTATCAAGCATGCCACAGTTTAACTTCATATCAATTTTGTAGGCACTCATAAATTCGCGGATAAAATTTTGGATATCTTTGTTGGTAAGATTTTCATCAAATTTCACAAATTTATCAAGCATCTCATTAATTTCTGGGGTAGCGTAAATTTCACCACCATAAAATTCACTCTGAAATTTAGAAGTTTCATCATCACTTTTAAAATCTGCTTGCAAAATTCCACTCAAAATCCACAAAACAACCAAGATTTTACGCATAATTATCCTCGAATTTGAAAATTTTATCCGAATTTTACCAAATTTTAGCTAAAATATTAACTCAAATTTGGAGAGTAAAACGACCTGGTGGCGTTTGCGGACTTCAAATCCGATAATGGGGCGGTTGACCGTTTCATGGGGGGTTCGATTCCCTCACTCTCTCGCCGTGTTTAAATAATCTACAATTTTATCTCTATTTAACCGCGAAAGAATTTGCTAAATTTATAAATTTAGCACACTGAAAATTGTTAAATTTATTCATATTTTATAAATTCACGCTTTTGCTATCTATAAAATCATATTTTTATATACCAAATTTCACAAATTTACAAACTTTTGAAATTTAATTACATTTTTAATACTTTAGTAATAATTACATAAGCATTTTTTTGATATCCTTACAAATCTAATGAAAAAAGGTGGATGATGGACTTAATTCGTGCACATTATGAGATCCCAAAGGGATCAAAACTCTATTATAATGGAAGTGCAAATTTAAAAAGAGAGTTTGAAAATCACGCGTGTAAGGTGCTTTTGGGGCGTGAATTTAAAGAAATTTTGACCCCATATCTATCTTATCATCAATATTTAAGTGTGGATTTTGAAGATAGTATAAATTTCACCGACGCACAAAATCACAGCCTAAGCCTAAGGGCTGATAGCACTGTTGATGTTGTTAGGATAGTTAGAAGGCGACTAAAAGATGAGAGTGCAAAAAGGGTATTTTATATCCAGCCTGTGTTTAAATATCCTAGCAAAGAAACCCACCAAATAGGTGCTGAACTCATCGGTGAAAATGAACTTGAGCTCTGTATCAGTGCGGTTAGTGAGATATTTGATGAGTTTGATTTGAGTCCAAATGTGCAGATTAGCAATATAGAAATTCCTCACATTATCTGTGAGATTTTTGGTATTGATATGGATGTTTTCAAAGATGGATTTCAAGTTGAAGTTTTAAGAAAGAGAAAAATCAAGTGGCTTGATGAGCTTTTGAGGCTAACAAAACTGCAAGATCTACAAAGCGTTTTGGATATCGTCCCTGATAAGATTAAAAAGCCACTTAGCGATATGGGCGAACTAGCCAGCGTGTTAAAAGATAGTGCTAAAGTCTATCTAGCACCACTTTATTACTCTAAAATGCGTTATTATGATAAGCTTTTTTTTAGATTTTTTGAGAGAAATAGAATCTATTGTAGTGGTGGGGCGTATGAGCTTGATGGGCTTAGTTCAAGCGGATTTGGAATAGTAACTGATAATGTTATAGAAAAAATTTTAGAAAGTAGGGATTAAAAATGAGCAAGGCTGATTTGGTAGTTGGTGCACAGTGGGGCGATGAGGGCAAAGGCAAGATAGTTGATATGCTTGCTAGTAATTATGATATAGTTTGTAGAAGTGCAGGCGGACACAACGCAGGGCATACTATTTGGGTTGATGGGGTCAAATACGCACTTCATCTTGTGCCAAGTGGGATTTTGCACAAAAATATAGTCAATATTATAGGCAACGGCGTTGTGCTAAATCCAGCTGTTTTGATAGAAGAGCTTAAGCAGTTTGGCGATGTGAGTGGGAGGTTTTATATCTCAGAAAGGGCTCATCTAAACCTAGAGCACCACTCAGTCATCGATAGAGCTAAAGAGATGATGAAGGGCAAAGACGCCATCGGAACTACTGGCAAAGGCATAGGGCCAACTTACGCTGATAAGGTTAATAGAGTAGGGCATAGAGTTTGTGAGCTAAGAGATCCAAAAAAATTGTGTGAAAATTTGATGGATTATTTTGGTGAAAATAGATATCTTTTTGATGTATTAAATGTAGAGTTTCCAAGCAAAAAAGAGCTACTTCACACTTTAGAAGAGTTTTCAAAAGCTCTTAGCTCATATATTTTAAACACAACTGAGTATCTATGGGATAGCCTTGATAAAAACAAAAAAGTATTGCTTGAGGGAGCTCAAGGCACGCTTCTTGATATAGATCACGGCACCTATCCTTTTGTTACTAGCTCAAGCACAGTTAGTGCAGGAGCTCTCTCAGGTCTTGGGCTAAATCCAAAGCAGATGGGAAATGTGATAGGAATACTAAAAGCTTACACCACTAGAGTTGGACACGGTCCATTTCCTAGTGAGGATTTGGGAAGCGATGGAGATAAATTAACTGAAATTGGCAAAGAATTTGGCACTACAACTGGCAGAAGAAGAAGGTGCGGATGGTTTGACGCGGTTGCTGCAAGACATAGTGCAAAACTTAATGGCATAGATGAGTTTGCTCTAACCAAACTTGATGTGCTAAATGGCTTTGAAAAGATCAAAATGTGCGTTGCATATGAATATAATGGCAAAAGGATTGATTATTTTCCAGTAGATCTTGAAAATGCAGAGCCGATTTATGAAGAGATTGATGGTTTTGATGGGGCGTATAATCTTAGTAATTACAAAGATTTGCCACAAAATGCCAAAAAATATATAGAGAAAATTGAAGAATTAACCAAAGTAAAAGTTGGTATAATCTCAACAGGACCAGATAGAAAAGATACGATTATATTATAAGAAAGGACGCTTATGAAAGTAAAATTACCGCATGTTCCCTATATTGCAAGAAAGATTGCTATTGATATGCTAAACTCAGGTTTTATCAAATTTGACGCAGGCATTGAAGCGGTGAGCGAAGTAGCGAGTGAAATTCTAAAAGATGATGTATTAAAAGAGCGTGCGATTGATGAAAAAGTAAGGGGAATTTTAGAAGAAAAAGAAGAAGATATGGATATGTACGGCGTAGATAGAAGGGATCTATTTTGGATGGTAAAAAGACGCCTTGCTAATGAGGGTGAGTTTTTGCTTGATTATCAAGAAAGATATGGAGCAATCTCTCACGCTATCCTTGAAGCGGCTTGGAAAAAGGGCTATATTGACTATAAAGTTTCAGAAAATAAAGCCAAAAATATCATCTATCAATCCATAAAATCATATCTTAAAAATTACGAAAAAATCGAAGATATAGTCTATGATAAAATTTCCAAACTCACAAGAAAGCTTGATGAGGGAAGCGTGGAGTATGATTTGATGTTTGAGAAGCTCTATGAAGAAGAGTTAAAAAAGAAAGGATTGATATGAAAGCGGCAGTTTATCTAAGTAGTGGAGAGTTTTTTGAGTGTGAGGCTTATGGCAAAGGCGGTGAAGTGTGCGGTGAGATGGTCGCAGTAGATAATCTATTTGACTATTCTAGTGTGCTTTGCGATGAAAAATATAAAAACAAGGTGCTTTTATTTTTGCCCTCTCAAATTGGAATAACAGGTGTAAATAATGAGATTAAAGGCAAAAATATGCAGGCAGCTTGTGCGGTGGCTAGGGTTTTTGATAAATTTACATCAAATGATAAAGCCACTAAAAGCTTAGAAGAGTTTTTGGTCAAACAGGGCAAATTTATGCTTGGTGGAGTAGATACCAGAGCACTTCATCAAATTCTCATCAAAAACCCAGAGACAAAAGTGGCGATTTCAACTATAAATTTTGACAAGGCCACGCTTAGGGAAAATTTGCAAAATTCATTATGAATGAACTAAATTTATTAAATATCGCACTGATGTCGTTTTTGCTTAGTTTTGGGCATTGTGTATTTATGTGCGGTGGGTTTGTTTTGGCCTATAGCACAAAATTAGCCAAAAAAACTAAGAACGAGTTTGTGATTTACTCTTTTTGCTACCATTTTTTTAGAGTTTTGGCCTATGTTTTGCTTGGGCTTGTGGCTGGTTTTGTTGGAAGCATAGTTAGTTTTAGTGTAGTAGCTAGCGGATATATTAAGTTTGTAGTTGGTATGTTTTTGGTAGTTCTTGGACTAGGGCTTATTTTTAGGGGTGAGATTTTAAAATTTATAGAAAATGATAAAATTTGGTCTAAATTTTTACAAAAGCCTACTAAATTTGCTATGAGTTCAAACTCACTCAGCGGATTTTGTCTGCTTGGGTTTTTAAATGGCTTTTTGCCGTGCGGGGTTGTCTATACATTTCTTGGTATGACAATTATGGCAAATAGTGCATTTTATGGGGCTTTGATAATGTTTGTATTTGGCATTTGCACAATGCCTGTGATGATTGGGATTGGCTTTGGGGCGAAAATTGGCTTTGAGAAATTCAGTAAATTTTCGCTTTATATTTCTGGGGCATTAATCATAGCTTATGGGCTATACAGTGCGTTTATGGGGTTTATGCAAGCAAATGGATAAGACAAAAATCAAATTAGAGCAGTATCTTTATGCAATAGAAAAGAGCAATATCGTCTCAAAAACCGACCCAAAAGGGCTCATAACCTTTGTCAATGATGAGTTTTGCCAAATAAGTGGGTATTCTAAAGAAGAGTTGATTGGTTCAAATCACAATATTATTCGTCACCCAGATGTTGGCAAAGAGACATTTAGGCGACTTTGGGGGACTATTCTTCACAAACAAGTCTATAAAGGTATAGTAAAAAACAGAGCCAAAGATGGTAGAGCGTTTTATCTAAATGCTACAATAATACCGATTCTTGATGAAAATGGCGAGATTGAGGAATTTGTGGCGATTAGGCACGATGTAACTGAGATTATCAATTTAAACCGCAATCTTTTGCAGACAAAATCACAGCTTAAGCAGCTTAACGAAGAGCTCGAAGATAGAGTAAAAGAACAAACCAAAGAGTTAAAAGAGCTAAACTCAAGCCTTGAAGATAGAGTTAAGGCTGAAATAGCCAAAAACGAAGAGAAAAACCGAATAATGTTTCAACAGTCTCGCCTTGCAACTATGGGAGAGATGATTGCTAATATTGCTCATCAGTGGCGTCAGCCATTAAATGAGCTAAGTTTAGTGATATATAATCTCAAAATTTCAAGAGAGAAAAAAGATGAATTTGACTCATTTTATGAAAAATCCAAAAAAATCATAGCTAGTATGTCTCAAACTATTGAAGATTTTAGCAACTTTTTTAAAACTGACAAAAATAAAGATGAATTTTTGGTTAGTGCTTCAATCCACGATGTTGTGTCGCTTATTGGTGCTACTTTGACTAAGCTTGATATAAATTTAGATATAAAACAAGAGTTTGATTGTTATGTTTATGGGCTAAAAAGTGAATTAATGCAAGTTTTAATGAACTTAATTACTAATGCAAAAGATGCTTTATTAAAAGAATATGGTATAATAAAAAAAGTAATTACAATTACAGTTTATAAAAAGGATGAATTTGTTTGCATAGATGTCAATGAAAATGCAAGTGCAATCCGACCTGAAGTGCTTGATAGAATTTATGAGCCATATTTTACTACCAAACACCCAAACTCAGGAACTGGACTTGGACTTTATATGAGCAAGATGATAATAGACAATATGCGTGGATATATGGAAGTTAAAAACTTAGATAAAGATGTTTCTTTTATAATAAAACTACCAATCATAAAAAAGGAGAAATGATGCAAGATACTTTAAAAAGTCTTACTATCTTGATAGTTGAGGATGAAAAAAGCACAAGGGACCTTATGATAAATTCTCTTGAAGGCGTTTTTTCTAAGGTTTTAGTTGCCCAAAATGGAGATGAAGGGCTTAAAAAATTTAAAAAATACAATCCAAATATTGTGCTAACAGATATTGTAATGCCGATTGTAGATGGTCTCACAATGGCAAAAGAGATAAAAGAAATTTCATCAAAAACTATAGTTATTGTCCTTAGTGCATTCAGTGAAAGGCAAAAACTTTTAACTTCTATAGACATAGGAATTGACAAATATGTCTTAAAACCAATAGATATGGAAGAGCTTTTAAACACTATCAAAGAGCTTGTTACTTCAAAAATACAAGGGCTTGATGAGGTGCATATAGGTGATGGATTTTATTTCTCACAACTTCAAAAAACACTCAAAAAAGATGGTGTTGAGATCCCGCTAACCAAAAAAGAGCTCGCTTTTATATCATTACTTGCTGAAAAAATCGGCGTCATAGTCTCTATGGATGAGATTAAAGAGAATATCTGGTATGGTGAAAAAACTAGCGATGCGGCTATTAGGACTTTTATAAAAAGAGTTAGGGACAAGGTAGGTTACGAAACAATTAAAAATATATCAGGTTTAGGTTACAAAATTGATAAAACTGATAACTAAAAATTAACGGATTAAGTAAAAATATAGTTTCTAAATATTATAATATCAAAATTGTTACACTAGTATTAACATAAATCAAATTAGGAGGTTTATATGCAACCTGGTAATGCACTTAATTATGACTATACAGTCGCAAAGTGTTTTATGTTCACCACTGTGTTGTTTGGCATAATCGGTATGCTTGTTGGTGTGCTTATAGCGTTTCAACTAGCATACCCTGAACTAAACTACTTGTTTGGTGAATATTTGAGTTTTAGCCGTCTTAGACCGCTTCATACCAATGGCGTGGTTTATGGATTTATGCTTTCGGGAATTTTTTCAACCTGGTATTACTTAGGACAGAGAGTTTTAAAAGTATCTATGGCTGAGTCTAAATTTTTAATGGCAGTTGGAAAACTACATTTTATAATTTATTTTATAGTTATACTTTTAGCTGTTGTCTCGCTTTTAGCAGGTCTTTCTTCATCAAAAGAGTACGCTGAACTTGAGTGGCCTATTGATATTTTGGTTGTAATACTATGGGTATTGTGGGGAGTTAGTATATTTGGACTAATTGGAATTAGAAGAGAAAAAACTCTTTATATCTCTGTTTGGTACTATATAGCAACATTCCTAGGCATTGCAATGCTCTATCTATTTAACAATATGGCTATTCCTACAAGGCTTCTTACAGGTATGGGAAGTTGGCTACATTCAGTCTCTATGTATGCAGGTACAAATGATGCTATGGTTCAATGGTGGTGGGGACACAATGCTGTTGCGTTTGTTTTTACTGTCGGTATCATCGCTCAAATTTACTACTTCTTGCCAAAAGAGAGTGGCCAACCGATATTTTCATATAAATTATCGCTATTTTCATTTTGGGGATTGATATTTTTGTATCTTTGGGCTGGTGGTCACCACCTTATTTATGGACCAGTGCCTGATTGGATGCAAACTATGGGCTCAATTTTTTCTGTTGTGCTTATCTTGCCATCATGGGGAACTGCTATTAATATCTTGCTTACTATGAGAGGTGAGTGGAATCAATTAAGAGAAAATCCATTAATCAAATTTATGATTCTAGCTAGCACATTTTATATGTTCTCAACTCTTGAAGGACCTATTCTTTCAATCAAATCTGTAAATGCATTAGCACACTTCACAGATTGGATTCCAGGGCATGTCCACGATGGAACACTTGGTTGGGTTGGATTTATGACAGTTGCTGCTATGTATCATATGGTTCCTAGAATGTTTAAAAGAGAGATTTACTCTAAAAAACTTATGGAAACTCAATTTTGGATTCAAACAATCGGTATTGTGCTATTTTTCAGCTCAATGTGGATCGCAGGTATCACTCAAGGTATGATGTGGAGAGCCACTGATGAGTTTGGAGTTTTAGCTTATACATTTAATGATACAGTTTTAGCATTGATTCCATTCTACTGGATTAGAGCTGTTGGCGGACTTCTATATTTTGTAGGATTTTTGATGTTTGCTTATAATATGTATAAATCAACTTCATCATCAAAAGCTCTTGAAAGCGAACCAAGAAATGCTTCGCCGATGGCAGCTTAAGAGAAAGGAGTAGTTATTATGTTTAGATGGTTAGAAAAAAATCCATTCTTTTTTGCGGTTGCTGTGTTTATAGTGATAGCATATTCTGGTTTTGTTGAAATTTTGCCTGACTTTGCAAATGCTGCAAGGCCGATTGAGGGCAGAAAGCCATACACCGCTTTGCAACTAGCTGGAAGACAGGTTTATATAGCAAATAGTTGTAATGCATGTCACTCTCAGCTTATTAGACCATTCAAATCAGAAACTGATAGATATGGTGAATATTCAAAAAGTGGTGAATATGCTTATGATAGACCGTTTTTGTGGGGTTCAAAAAGAACTGGACCTGACTTGATGAGAGTTGGAAACTATAGAAGTTCTGATTGGCACGCAAGACATATGAAAGACCCATCAGGGACTATAAGGCAAAAAAGCGTTATGCCTGCGTATAAACATCTTTATGTCAAAGATGCAGACTTAGAGACTGCGTATGCTGAGGCTCTAACAGTTAAAAAAGCCTTTAATGTTCCTTATGACAAAGAAGGAATGCCAAAATTAGGCACTTGGGAAGAAGCAAAAGCTTCTATGACCGAAGAGGCAAGGATTGTAGTAGAAGAGATGCAAGATCCTGAGATAAAAGCGGCGTTTGAAAGAGGTGAAATCAAACAAATCGTAGCTCTTATCGCCTATTTAAATAGTTTGAAATAAAAGGACTTGCTATGGATATGGAACAAGTTAGATTTATTCAAGGCGTAGCTTTTTTTATTTTTGTGGTGGTTTTGTGTTTGGTTTTATACGGATATCTTTTTCATCTTAGACGCTCAGAAAAAACTGGCGAGAGAAATTACGAAAAATACGCAAACTTAGCACTAGACGATGATATTAGTGATAAAGTTTTAGAGCCTAAAGTTCCATATTCTAGCCAAGATTTAAATGATAAAAAGGAGTTTAAAAAATGAAATTTTTTAATTTACAAGATAATATTAATTTGCTAACTATCATTTTCGCTCTTGCTCTTGTCATTGCTACTGCAGTTGTTGTTGGATTTCTTCTTAAAAAGATAAAAGACAAAAAAGAAGGTGATACAAAGCTTTCAGAGCATAGTTGGGATGGCATAGGCGAAGGCGAGAATGGGCTTCCAATCGGTTGGGTAGCAAGTTTTGTGATATTTATTGTATGGGGATTGTGGTATTTTTTGGTAGGTTATCCGCTAAATTCATTCTCACAAGTAGGTATGTATAATGAAGAAGTAGCAGCTTATAATGCTAAATTTGAAGATAAATTTACCAATCCATCTGAAGAAACTTTAGTTAGTATGGGTGAGGGAGTGTTTTTGGTAGAGTGTATAGCTTGTCACGGCATAAATGCAAAAGGCAATGACGGTGTGGCTAGGGATCTAACCAACTGGGGAAGTGAAGATGGAATTTACTACACCATAATGAATGGTTCAAAAGGCTTAAAATACCCTGTTGGTTCAAGCGATGAAGATGCTGTTCCTATGTATGCTGGGCTTGTTGGAAGTGAAGATGAGGCAAGAGCTGTTGCAGCATTTGTAGCACAAGAGATTTCAGCTATTGGCAAAACATCTCATCCAGAATTAGTAGAACAAGGTAGAGAGCTTTGGCCTATATGTGCTGCTTGTCACGATGAAGATGGCAAATCAGCTAGCGGTTTAGGACCTGATCTTACTAAATATGGCTCAGCTGAGTTTGCGATGGAAGTTTTGCAAAAAGGCAAAAACGGCAATATAGGCTCTATGCCAAGCTATTCATCTAGGTTGCCTGAAATTCAACAAAGAGCACTTGGTGAATATATCAAGTCTTTACATTAATAGGGGGAAGTTATGGAAAATACTAATAGAAATGTCTTTGGATTACACGGAGTTACAGGCATGCTAATAGCGACAGTTCTTTTGCTTTCTATTTTGGTTGGGCTAACCATTTGTGGAATTAAAGCTCAACAAGAAGTAGCTGATAAACCTTATACGCTTCAAAATCTTGAAAAAGTGCAAAAATTCTCAGATATGGAGACTGCACAAGATACAATGAAAGTTATAGAGTAAGGAGATAAAGATGTCATCTATTTTAGAAAAACTTATAGTTATAGGCTTGATTGTGTTGGCTATTGTATGTGCGTGGGCTGTGCTTACACCAAATAATCTTTTTATAGGTTAAAAGCTTGAAGAAATTTATATTGGGCGTCATTTTTGTCGCCCAAACTCTACTTTTTGCAGATCAAGTTATTTTGAAAAATGACGATATCTTACACGATGAAGCGGTGGCAAAAATAGAGTTAATAGGCAATGAACTTCTTAATAAAACGGGAATTTTTGTAGGAATTGTAGCTTTAGACTCTCTTAATGGTGAGAGCATTTCAAGCACTATGCAAAAATACGCCAATACTATTCCTTATCAAAGTTATGCTTTTATTTTGTTTTCTAAAAATGACAAAAAAGTTGAAATTTATCAAACTGGGGATTTGTTAAATGATTTTGATAAAGAACAGGTTTTGAGCCCATACCCAAGCAAAGGAACTATCCTTCCAATTTTAGTATCCAAAAAAGATGATAGTGTTTATGCAGCTGCGCTTTTAAATGGATATGCTGATATTGCCGAGCAAATTGCAGCAAAAAGAGGTGTAGAACTCGAAAACGCTATCGGTAATACCAACAAAAATATGCTAAATTTTTTCAGATTTATAATTTATGGTAGTGTTTTACTTGTATTTGGAGTTTATCTATATTATAGATTTAAAGGTAAAAAATGACAGAACAAAATAGAAAAAAGACTTTTTGGCCTTATGGAATTTTGCTTTCAATATTTGCCATTGCGTGTGCGTGCGTGGCAACTGTGATAGTTTCACTTGACTATCCAGTGCATATGGATGATTTTTATTTTAACTCATATCAAAAAGTTGATGAAAATTACAATGCAATTCAGATTTCACAACAAAATTTTGATGAAAAATTCGCTATAAATTTAGTAAATGATCAGTTTAATGTGGATGAGCCAGTATCTATAAAATTTAATCTAACTGATAAAAACTTAGTGGGTTATGATGCCTTAAATGTTGAGGTTTTAATCACTAGACCAGATAGTTCTGAATTTGATAAAAGACCTGGATTTAATATAAAAGATGGTATTTTAGAAATCACGCCTTTTAGCGTAGAAAAGCTTGGAAGATGGCAAATTTTGCTTAAACTTAGCGATAAAAAAGATACCGGATTTTATAAATTTGAAATCTTTGTAAGTGATGTTAAGCGATAATAATTCACTTCTTGTTGTCTCTACAGCTCGCAAAATTAGATATCTAAGAACTCTTAGCCCTGATGGTTTGCTACCAAAAATAGTCTGTATTGATGAGTTTTTCAAAAGTGCTATCTACGCCCCAAATTTAAGTGAGTGTAGTCAGCTAAGACGAGTTTTGTTTATGCACGAAGCGGTTAAAAAAACGCAAAATTTTACAAAAGACCTTAATTTTCCATCTGAATTTTTTGAATTTATGAAAAATAGCAACTATCTTTTTTCATTTTTCAAAGAGTTGGTAATGCAAAAAAAGAGTGTTGAAGATATCAAATTTAGCGATATTTATGCTAATTATGAAGATCATCTAACTCTGCTTGAGACGCTTTTTAGCAATTATTGCGAAATCTTGCGTGAAAACGACCTTTATGATGAGATTACAATATATAAAAATTATGAGATAAATAGTGGATTTTTAAGCGAATTTAAGAGTATTAATGTAGAAGTTGATGGGATTTTATCCAAAGTTGAGTTTGATATTTTAATCTCTATTAGCGAGATTTTACCAGTAAATTTACAAATTTACACATCAAAACTAAACCGCAAAATGGTTGAAATTTTAGAGAATTTTTGCGGTGAAAAGTTTGAGTTTGATAGAATTTACCTAGTAAATTTACACGACACCACTACCAAAATTTCACCCTTAAATTTGCTAACAAATACTATCCAAACTAAAGAATTTGAACTTAGGTCGCTTCAGTGTGCTTATGTTTTTGAAAAAATCTCAACTTTTGTTAGATGCGGTATTGAGCCTAAAAATATCGCTGTAATTTTGCCAGATGAGAGTTTTAGTGGTATTTTAAAGCTTTACGACAAAAATAGTATGCTAAATTTTGCAATGGGTGAGAGTTTTGAAAGAGATATTTATTTTAGGATTTTATCAAAGATAAATTTATCCATCAAAGAAAATATCAATCCGATTTTTTATGAAAATAGCACTGAAGTGAGTAGTTTTGATGAGTTTTCTCTGTTTTTTCACTTTGCAAAAATAAGCCCAGAAATTTACCATAAATTCAGACTAAAATTTAACCAAATTATAAATTTTAGCGAGTTTAAGATCTTGATTGATGAAGCGGTTAAAGATGTGAGCTTGAGTAGTGATATTTTAAAGCAGTTAAATGGAATATTTTTCGAACTTGAGATTTTATTTTCGCAAATCAAGCTAACTTTAAAAGACGCCATTGGCATATTTTTGCTTCAGATTAAAAACATTAAAATTGCCGATACCAAAGGTGGATTAGTTAGTGTGTTGGGGATTTTAGAAACTAGGGGAAATGAATTTGATGGAGTTATAATCGTTGATTTTAACGATGACCTAGTGCCAAAAAGAAGCGTCAATGAGATGTTTTTAAGCTCGCAAGTTAGAAAAAGAGCTGGGCTTATTAGCTACACTGATAGAGAGAATTTGCAACGCTTTTACTACGAAAGACTTATCAAAAACGCAAAAAAAGTGGCGATTTGTTACCAAAAAGATGAAGAAAAACTTCCATCGAGATTTCTTAAAAATTTCACCCATATAAACGATGAAAGCTATAGCGATGATGATTATTTAAGGCTTTTTGCAGACTATAAGAGGCAAAAATTTGTCCCAGAACCAACTGATGAAATTTCGCTAAAGCACGATATTTTCAAAGCCCCTATCTCGTTTTCAAAGCTAGATACATTTTTAAAATGCAAAAGAAAGTATTATTATAGATATATTTTAAATCTTAGCGAGCCAAAGGGGTTTGACGCAGATGATCCAACTCTAAAAGGGAGTATTTTGCACTCTAGCCTAAAAGAGCTCTACCAAAAAAATGCTAGATTTGACCTGCAACTTTTCAAAGAGATCTACTCTAAAAATGCAGCCAAACTACCTAAAATCGAAAAAGAGCTTATGATTTTTAAATTTGATGAATTTGGTAAATTTATCAAAGAATTTGAAAAAAACAGCGTCCAAATCAGCGTCGAAAAAGAGATTGAGACTAAATTTTGTGGTAAATTTATCAAAGGTATTATAGATAGAATTGACAAAAATATAGATGGCAAATTTATCATCACTGATTATAAAAGTGGCAGTGCGGACAGGAGTTCTTTGCAACTTGCATTTTATGAAGCGCTCTTAAAAGGGGCGAAAAATGATGAAAATTTAGAGGTTTTTTCGCAGTTTTACTCTTTTAAAACGATGGAAGTTATCTCATCTACAAAAGATTTAAACGATTTGATACAGATTTTCGATGAGTTAAAAACATTACCAGAAACCATCACTTTTCAAAGAGCCCAAATTCCATCAGCTTGCATATATTGTGCGTATAAAACAGTATGCAAAAAAGAGTTTTAGGAGAGAGTTTTGGATAGATATTTGGCACTTGAAGCGAGTGCAGGAAGTGGCAAAACCTACAATCTTGCACTAAGATTTGTGGGGCTTATATTAAATGGGGCAAATATCCACGAGATTACCGCACTAACCTTTACCAAAAAAGCGGCAAATGAGATGAAAGGACGCATCGTCGATACATTTTTGAACTTAGATTCGGATAAAAAGAGAGATATTTTAAATAGTTTAAGTGTTAGTTTTGCAAAAACCCCAGATGAAATTATCAAAATTAGAGATAAGAGACTTGATGAGTTTTTAAGTGCAAGGCTCAATATCTCAACTTTTGATTCGTTTTTTAGTTTTATTCTTAAATCTTTTGCCTTAAATAGTGGGCTTGATCCAAATTTTAGTGTTGATGATGGCGTATTAAAAGATCAAAATCAAAAATTTATAGATGAAATTTGTAAAGATGTAAAATTGCTTAGAAAGATAGTATTTTATGTCGCAAGCTCACAAAAAACACTGCAAAGCTTTTTAGATGAACTTAATTTTTTTGCTTCCAATCAGATAGAGCCTACAATTAGTCAAAATGCTAATTTTCCAAATTCTAATAATATTAAGAATTTGTTTTGTGGGATGAGAGAGATCTGCCTTAGAAACGGCGTTAGCGATAGGGGGATGAAGCAATTTGAGGCAAAAAGTGTCAAAGATATTTTGGCTAAAAATTTAATAACAAAAGAGAGTTTAGAGTATAGCCGTAGTGATTTTAATAGAGTTTTTAACGCTAGTAGTGCTGATGGAGCTAGACTTGATACACTTTTGGGTGAGCTAAAGCAAGCTTTAAAATCCTACCTATATGAGCTTGAGAGATACTCTTTAAATGAGCTGGCTGATTTTTTGAACTCTTACAAAGACACTAAGCTTAGCGTTTCAAAAGCTACAAATTTACTCACATTTAGTGATATTTCAGCCTATACAGCTAAGCTTTTTAAGACTCACAATGTGGATGAGCTATATTTTAGGCTTGATGCTAGGATAAATCACTTGCTAATTGATGAGTTTCAAGATACAAGCGTACTTCAATATGAGATTTTAAAACCTCTCATAGATGAGATTGTTTCTGGCTGGGGGCAAAGTGCTGATAGAAGCTTGTTTTATGTCGGTGATAAAAAGCAAAGTATTTATAAATTTAGAGGTGGCAAAAAAGAGATTTTTGATGATTTGCAAAACGCCCACACTCATATCAAAAAAGAATCTTTGGATACGAATTATAGAAGCCTTAAGCTTTTGGTTAAATTTGTAAATATAATTTTTTCGCAGAAATTCAGAGAGTTAGAAGAGGAAAATAGCTTTAAAAACTTAGAAAACATTCAGTATATTAATCAATTAAGCCACAATGATACTAAGGAGATCTCAAGCGATTTAGATAGTGCAAAAGAGTATATCAAAAACCACCCAATTTGCGAATTTACCCATTTAGAGATAGAAAATGATGATTATGGATATATTAAGGTTGTAAGCACTAAAGATGAAGAGAGCGAATTAAATCCAGTAGTTAAAGCCACGGTTGATGAGATTAAAAATCTCTTGCAAAAAGGAGCTTTGGTTGATGAGATAGCGATTTTGTGCTGGAAAAACTCAGATGTTACAATGATCAAAGAGGCCTTAGAAAATAGCAATATAATTTCAAGCACTAACCGCACAAAGCCACTTTTTGAGACACTATTTGTCGCGGCGATAGTTGAGTACGTGAAGTATTTTTTTACTAAAGAGAGCATTTATTTTAAGAATGTTGAGAGTTTGCTTGGTAAAAAAGTGCCGGTTTTAGAGCTAAATTTGCAAAAAACTAGCCTAGAAAATCTTAAGTTTATATGTGAAATTTTAGAAATTGATATGAGTGATGAGAATGTTCTTTTATTTTTAGAATCAGTTAGTGGCTTTGAAAACTTAAGCGATCTTTGCTTCAAACGCCCTGATATTGGGGCGTTTTCTCAAAGCGAAAATGGTGTAAAAATAATGACCGTGCATAAGTCAAAAGGGCTTCAGTTTAACCATATGATACTTTGTGACCGCATAGGAAAAAGCACAAATGGTTCTAGTAATTTTTTGTGCGATTATGATTTTGAGAAAAATTCGTGGGAAATTCGCCACAATTTAACAAATAAAGAGTTTGTGGATGAGAGTTTTAAAGCTTTAAAAGATAGGCTTAAGTGGCTTGAATATGAAGAGGATATCAACAAGCTTTATGTCGCATTTACTAGAGCAAAGCACTCTTTGGTTGTTATCAAAAACAAGACACCAAATGGCAACAATCCTAGCTATTTTTCACCATATATTTCAAACAAAGAGAGCATAAAATACCTTGATCTGCCTGAGTTTGAATATGGCTATATCTGCAAAAAGCAGCAAATTAAGCCAAGCTTGCACCCAAAAAAAGAGATAAGTTTAGTTAAGATTCCTAGCCAAGAAAAGGACAGCTCTCAAGCAGATGAAGAGCTAAGCTTAAATGATCTCTATTTTGGCAACGCACTTCACTACGCCTTAGAAATTAGTGCTAGTTTTGATGAAATCTCACTCAAAAAAGCTTTAAGTATATCAAAGAGTAAATTTATGCAGTTTTTAGATGGCGGGGCGTTTAAAGAGATTGAAAAGAGACTTTTGAATTTAGCAAATAGCACTAAATTTAGCTCACTTATAAAAGGTGGCAAAATTTACAAGGAAGTTTCATTTAAAATAGATGGCGAGATAAAACGAATGGACCTTTTGGTTGAATTTAACGATAAAATCACTATTTTTGACTATAAAAGCTCACGCAATAATGAGCTGGCAAACAGAGCCCAAGTGCAGTTTTACAAAGACTCTGTTACTAAATTTACAGATAAAAAAATAAGTGCGTATCTACTATTTTTGCTTCCATCTGCTTTGGAAATTTTAGAAGTTTAAATCTCACTTAAATTCAGCTAATTTTAAGTGAGATTAAATTATAATCACATTTCGTAAATTTTAAAAATATAAGGTTAAATTATGACAAAAAGTATTAGACCGGTTGAAGTAAAACGCGACTGGGTTGTTATTGACGCTACTGGAAAGGTTTTTGGTAGAATGATAACCGAAGTTGCAACTTTACTAAAAGGAAAACATAAACCATATTATACACCAAATGTTGATTGTGGTGATTATGTAGTGATTGTAAATGCGTCAAAAGCGATTTACACAGGAGCAAACAAAGGTGCAGATAAGCTTTATCATCGCCACTCTGGCTATTTTGGAAGCGTAAAAAGTGAGAAATTTGAGGATTTGTTAGAGCATAATCCTGTGAAATTATATAGACTTGCGGTTCGTGGTATGTTACCAAAGACAAAACTTGGCAAAGAGATGATTAAAAAACTTAAAGTGTATGAAGGAAGCGAACACCCTCACACAGCACAAATTTCAACTAAAAAAGAAGGAAAATAACAGATGGCTGCTAAAATATTTTACGCAACAGGAAAGAGAAAAACAGCGGTAGCTAAAGTTTGGGTCAAAACAGGAAGCGGAAAAATCGTAGTTAATGGAGTTGATCTTAACTCTTGGCTTGGCGGTCACGAAGATATCAAGTTAAAAGTAATTCAACCACTACTTGTTACAAAACAGCAAACTTCTATGGATATCAAAGCTGTTACGTTGGGTGGTGGATACAGTGCTCAAGCTGAAGCTCTAAGACACGGAATTTCAAAAGCTTTGTCTGATATGGATAAGGATTTTAGGGCTATGCTTAAGCCACAAGGGCTACTTACTAGAGATAGTAGGGTTGTCGAAAGAAAGAAATTTGGTAGAAGAAAGGCTAGAAGAAGTCCACAATTCTCTAAGAGATAATAAATATTTTCAGACAAAAGTTGACAACCATTTACTTTTGTTTGAATTTTTTTCTATAATTTATGATAGAATTATTGATATTTTTTTTGAAAGGAGAAATATGAAAAAGATATTTTTAGCACTTAGTTTATGTGCGGCAACAGCTTTGGTAGCAAATGAGGCTGATTACTACTGGGAATTTACTCCGGTTATAGGTGGTGTTACACCTGAGGGAAATACAGGGCTTGACACTGAACTAACTTATGGAGCTAGAATTGCTTATAATTTTGGCAACGAGTGGTGGCTAGACCAAATTGAGTTTGGTTATGACAGATCAGACGATATGGATGTTGATGGTGGTGGCGATGTTGATTTAAATATGTATCACTTAAATTTAGTTAAAAACATCTACTCATTTACCGATAACTTTAAGCTATATGGCTTAGTTGGTGGTGGTTATATGGACTTTAGTGGTGGAAGCGATAATGACACTGGATTTGGTCAATATGGTCTTGGATTAAAATATTACTGGACAGACTGGTTCTCAACAAAACTTGAGGCAAGACACGCTATTACATTTGATGAGGGTGATAGCTTCTTATTCTATAACCTAGGTTTTGGATTTAACTTTGGCAAAAGATCTCAAGTTGTGCCTGTAAATGTAGTTGGCGATAGTGATGGGGACGGCGTTCCTGATGATATTGACAGATGTCCAAATACACCAGCTGGTGTAGTTGTTGATGAGTTTGGTTGTGAAAAAATCATCAGATTAAGACTAGATAATTTTGCTTTTGATAGTGCAGAAATCAAGCCTGAGTTCAAAAATGAAATCAGAAAAGTAAGCAATTTTATGGCTGAGCACCCTGACTATACAACTGTTTTAGAGGGTCATACTGATTCAACAGGTGATGCAAACTACAACCAAAAACTATCTGAAAGAAGAGCAGTTGCAGTTTCAAAAGAGTTGCAAGGACTTGGTGTAGAGGCTAGCAGAATTACAACTAAAGGTTTTGGCGAAACTAAACCAATCGCTGATAATAACACAAAAGCAGGACGCGCTGAAAATAGACGCGTTGACGCTAAGTTTAACAAATAATCCAAAGGGCGAGTTTGGCTCGCTCTTTTTAACTCAATATGCAAAAACCAATAATATTATTTGATCTTGATGGAACGCTTATCGATTCTACAAAATGCATAGTAGAAGCTTTTAAATTTGCCTTTAAAAAAGAGGGAATTGCACCACCAAAACAGAGCGAAATTACCGCTCATATAGGCTACACCTTAGGCGATATATTTGCTTTTTTAGGCATTGAAAGCTCTAAAATTGAAAATATGGTGGCTAATTACAAAAGTAGATATCAAGAGATTTATCTTGATGGAACTATTTTGCTTGATTATGCAAAAGAAGCTGTTTTGAAAGCTAATGAATTTGCAAATTTAGGCGTAGTAACTACCAAAACCTCAAAATATTCTCGTCTTTTGCTAGAAAATCTGGGTATTGCACAGTATTTTCAAGCTATTGTTGGAAGAGAAGATGTGCTTAATCCAAAGCCGGATAAAGAGCCAATTATCAAAGCTTTGCAACTTATCAATAAAGATAGTAGGTTTAAATTTATGGTAGGCGATACTAAACTCGACGCTCTAGCTGCAAAATCTGCAGGGATAAAAGGCGTTGGTGTTTTATGTGGATATGGCAAAGAAAAAGAGCTGAATGAAAATTTTGATTATGTGGTTAAAAACTCTTTTAAAGCTGTAAAGTTAATCAAAAATTTGGTATTTTTTAAATAATAATTTAATATTTTAGCACTTTGCTACTATTTTTTAACACCGCTAGTTAAATTAGCATTTTTTGTATTTTTAATTCATAGATATATTTATAATGTGAATTTATAAAATTCATAGATAAATTTACATAATTAATAGTGAAAATTTTATATAAATTCACTTTTGCTGTAAATTATTGAAAATTAAATTTTATTGAAGTTGAAATTTATCTCTAAATAGTGTAAATTTTACCCATATTTTAGATTTTTACACTTAAATCTGATACTTTTCTTTATTAGTTTTTGCTAAATTTTTATAAAAGTAAAATTTAAACAACCAATCACTACTCTATAATTTCACTATTTTATAAAATTTAGTAATTTTTGTAAAATAAATTTGTCGTTTTTTAAATATAAATTTTTTTATTGTATAATCTCATATTATTATGTTTTCTAGGAGAAATTATGAGTAAAACAATGAGAACTATGGATGGAAACGAAGCTGCGGCGTATGTGGCGTATGCTTTTACTGAAGTAGCTGGAATTTACCCAATTACACCAAGTTCGCCGATGGCTGATTATACTGATCTTTGGGCTAGTGCTGGCAAGAAAAATCTATTTGGAATGCCTGTAAAATTAATTGAGATGCAAAGCGAAGCTGGTGCGGCTGGCAGCGTACATGGCTCACTTCAAGCTGGAGCACTTACCACCACCTACACAGCCTCTCAAGGTTTGCTTCTTAAGATTCCAAATATGTATAAGATAGCAGGTCAGCTTTTGCCGGGCGTTATCCATGTGGCGGCTAGATCGCTTGCGGCTCAGGCTCTTTCTATATTTGGCGATCACCAAGATATCTATGCTTGTAGGCAAACTGGCTTTGCAATGCTTGCAAGTGATAGTGTGCAAGAGGTTATGGATTTAGCAGGTGTTGCACACCTTTCAGCGATCAAAGGCAGAGTGCCATTTTTGCACTTTTTTGATGGATTTAGAACTAGCCACGAGATTCAAAAAGTAGAGGTGATGGATTACGCCCACTTTGATAGGCTTTTGGATAGGCAGGCTTTGGCTGAGTTTAGAGCTAACTCTCTTAACTCAGAACATGCCAAAACAAGAGGAACAGCTCAAAATGATGATATATATTTTCAAACTAGAGAGCTTTCAAACCGCTATTACAACGCACTTCCTGATATAGTCGCTAATTATCTTAGTGAAATTTCAAAAATTACAGGCAGAGACTATAGACCATTTAACTACTACGGCGTGGATGACGCGACAGATATCATCGTTGCAATGGGTTCAGTAAATCAAACAATCGAAGAAGTAGTTGATTATCTAAACGCAAATGGCAAAAAGGTTGGACTTATCAAAGTGCACCTTTATAGACCATTTAGTGTAAAATATCTGATGGAAGTTTTGCCAAAAAGTGTAGAGAGAATTTGCGTGCTTGATAGAACAAAAGAGCCAGGTAGCCTAGGTGAGCCACTCTACCTTGATATTAAAGCAGCATTTTACGGGCTAGAAAATGAGCCACTAATAATAGGTGGAAGATATGGTCTTAGCTCAAAAGATGTCAATCCATCTCAAATTTTTGCAGTCTATGAAAACTTAGCTTCAAAAGAGCCTAAAAATGGCTTTACAGTTGGAATAAATGACGATGTAACCCACACTTCACTTGAGCTAAAAGAGGCACCATTAGTTGGCAATCAAGACGCAATAGAGTGCCTGTTTTATGGACTTGGTGCTGATGGAACAGTTGGAGCAAACAAAAACTCAATCAAAATCATAGGTGACAAAACTCATCTTTACGCTCAGGCATATTTTGCATATGATAGCAAAAAATCAGGCGGATATACTAGAAGTCATTTAAGATTTGGTAAAAAACCAATCCGCTCAACCTATCTAGTTTCACACCCAAATTTCATCGCCTGTTCTGTTGCGGCTTACCTTGAAATTTATGATGTTGTCGATGGAATTAGAGAAAATGGGACATTTTTGTTAAACTCAATTTGGGACGCGAATGAGACTATCCAAAAGATTCCAAACAAAGTCAAGAGAATTTTAGCCAGTAAAAATGTAAATTTCTACATAATCAACGCCACCAAACTCGCCGCTGATATCGGTCTAGGCAATAGAACCAACACCATTATGCAATCAGCATTTTTCAAACTTGCTAATATCATCCCATTTGAGGAAGCTAGAGGCTATATGAAAGAATACGCCAAAAAAACTTACGGCAAAAAAGGCGATAAAATCGTAGAGATGAACTATGAAGCGATTGATAGGGGGGCTGGAGAACTTGTCAAGGTTGAGGTAAATCCTGCGTGGGTGAGCTTAGAAGATGAAGTGAGCACAAATAGCACAAAAACAACTGAATTTTACGAGAGTATAGTCAAACCTATGAATGAAGCAAAAGGTGATAGTTTGCCAGTTTCAGCATTTTTAGGTCACGAGGATGGTGGATTTGAGGCTGGAACTACAGAGTTTGAAAAAAGAGGCGTTGGAATAAATGTACCAATGTGGATCAAAGAAAACTGCATTCAGTGTAATCAGTGCGTGTTTAGTTGTCCGCACGCGGTAATTAGAGCATTTTTACTTGATGAAAATGACACCCAAAACGCCCCAGATACGCTCAAAGATAGAACCCTTGACGCAAAAGGTAAAGAGGTAAAAGGGATGAAATTTAAAATCCAAGTTAGCCCACTTGATTGCACAGGCTGTAATCTTTGTGTGGAGGCTTGCCCTACCAAAGAGAAATCCCTTGTGATGACACCACTTGAAAATGAGCTTGAAAAAGGTGAGCAAGAAAATGCTGATTATCTATTTAGAGAGGTTGAGTATAAAGATGACTTGATGAATAAGCATAGCGTCAAAGGTATAGGATTTTCTCAGCCATATTTTGAGTTCCACGGAGCTTGCCCGGGATGTGGTGAAACACCATATATTACGCTTATTACAAGGCTTTTTGGCGATCATATGATAGTAGCAAATGCAACAGGTTGTAGTTCGATTTATGGTGGTTCAGCCCCATCAATGCCATATAGAAAAGACAAAGATGGCAGAGGCGTAGCGTGGGCAAATTCGCTCTTTGAGGATAATGCTGAGTTTGGTATGGGTATGCATATTGCAAACACAACTATTAGGCATAGGATAGAAAATATTATGCTTGATACGATGGATAAAGCCCCAAATGCCCTAGTTGCACTCTATAAAGACTGGATGGCAAATAAAGAGGACGCAGAGCTTTCAAAAGATATCAAAACAAGACTGGTTGAAATTCTAAATCAAAATAAAAATGTAGAAGGTGCAAGTGAGATTTTGGAACTAAAAGAGTATCTAAGCAAGCAGTCTCAATGGATAATAGGTGGCGATGGCTGGGCGTATGATATAGGATATGGTGGACTAGATCATGTCCTAGCAAGTGGCGAAAATGTCAATATATTGGTGCTTGATACAGAGGTATATTCAAACACAGGCGGCCAAAGTTCAAAAGCGTCTCGTCGTGGTTCTATAGCACAGTTTAGTGCCTCAGGTAAGCCAGTTCAGAAAAAAGATCTAGGCATAATGATGATGACCTATGGTAATATTTTTATAACCCAAATCAACTCAAACGCTTCTCAAGCCGCAACTATTAAGGCTATAATAGAAGCTGAATCTTACGATGGACCTAGCCTTATCATTGCGTATTCACCGTGCATTGCTCACGGAATCAAAGGCGGGCTAAGCTCATCCAAAAATCAAGCCGAGCTTGCGACAAAAGTAGGGTATTGGCCAACTTATACCTATGACCCACGCCTTAAAGCTCAGGGCAAAAACCCTCTCAAAATCACCTCAAAAGAGCCTGATTGGGATAATTACAATGAGTTTTTGCTTCACGAAGTTAGGTATAGTGCACTCTCTAAAATCAACCCAGCTCACGCTAGTGAGCTTTTGGAAGCAAACAAAAAAGATGCTCAAGCTAGATATCGCCAACTTAAACGCTTGGCAAGTTTGGATTATAGCGACGAGATTGAAAATAGCGACAATACCGCTGAATAGCAAATTTGGCTGATAATTCAGCCAAATTTATACTGCAATAAATTTAAAATATTAATTATAGGGGGCTTTAAATCTCTGCTTTTTGATCATTTTACAAAAGAATTGCTCAAGGTATAGGAACTGTTTTGGGTGCAGTAGCTGGCGGTATTATAGGATATAATGCTGGAAGTGGTGGTGCTGTGGACTTTTGGCTGGTAGTTTAGTAGATGATAAGGTTATAGCTTAGGGCGTTACTATCGTTTATAGAGTGGAAGCAAACTCAAAAATTCTAACTTCTACGCAAGCTGGAAGAATGTGCGTTTTTAAAACTGGAACTGCTTTGATGATTACCACAAAGATAAATGAGACTAAAATTCAACCAAATGCGGTATGTCCTGAGGATAAATAATGAAAAAGTTAGACAAGCTTAAATCGCAGCTCAAAAAGCTGGAAAAGAAAGAGCTTATAACGACTATATGAGTGATAAAAAACGTGATCAAGATTTTGAAGATGAGCTTCGAAGACTTGAACTTGAAGAGAGAAAAGCTATGAGACAGGCAAGGTTTAAGAGAGCTGATGAGTTTGTTAGTGAAGAGCTAAATAGACAAAAAGCACAAACTGATGTAATTCAATCAGAAGCCAGTGTCGATAGAAGCTTGGCAGAAGGTGCTAAAGATCTTATGTCAAAAGAAGGCGATGCTAGGATAAAGGCAAATTCAGGATTTTTTAAATAATCAGTTATGCCAATTTGCGTTAATGCAAGTTGGTATTTTAATAATATTTAACTCAAAAATTAAGTAAATTGTATCTTTATATCTATTTTAATAAAATATCAAATTTAGGTTTTTAAAAATTATAGACAGATTTTATCAACTCCAAGCAATTCATCTTCCGCTTCTATAAGCAAGATGAATTGTCTCTGAATGTCTAATAGTATTAATTAGCATTTAGTTGAATTTGTTATAAACTCATTGTGCAAGCAGAATATGATAAAAATTTACATTCAGTATTTTTGTTACAATATCACTT
>JALFKC010000075.1 GCA_022775765.1 Campylobacter sp.
GTAATGCTTGGTAAAACATTGCAGTAGATAGCATTTTTTGAATTAAATCAGTAACTTCACCACTACCACCTAAATTTGAAAGAAAAGCTATAAAATCATTTATAACTCCGTAAGTAAAGGTTATTAGTTTTATTATGGCATAAACATAGGTAGAAAATAAAGCTAACATAGAAGTATTAATAACTAAAGTAGCAGAGTAAAAAGGCAATGCTTCAGCCTTACGCTTCAACCACTCAATAATTGTTTTAGCTATGTAAGATATACCAGAGACAACCGCACTACCAATCGAAATAATTAAAGCTAAAGGCATACATTCCCCCTATACAAGATTAACTATAACCCAAAAACAAAGACGGATAAATCCATAAAACAAAGCAGCGTAAAAAACTAAATAAGTAGCAGAATTCACCATCGCTATAAATTTACAAGGATCAATATCAATTTTTGTAGTATAACCCTTGAAAAATTCAAAGCTCTTAACATAAGGACAACTACCACCAGCAGGGTTTTTTATACTATTAAATGGCTTTGAAACGGTATCAATTAAGTTATAAACAGCACCTTTTAACTCATCTGTGTAATCTTTAAATTCATCTAAAAAGCCTAACCCCTTTTCTTTCATCTTGTCAAGATCTTTTATTGTGTCTTCATTCTCTCTAACAAATTCATCTCTTCCATCTTTTTTTGCACCTTCGCCATTAAATTCGCCATCTTCGTCACCATCAGGGCTACCCCCCGGCTCGCCTTTGGTAGAGTTTCCATCACCGCCTTTTGGAGAAGCACCCCCTGGAGTAGTTTTATTATTATCACTACTTCCGTCATTATTTCCACTACTTCCACCGCTATTTCCATCCTTACCATCTTTACCATCTTTTGGCTTATCGGGGTCGGGCTTGCTAGGGTCATCAGGATTATTAGGATTGCTTGGATTGTTTGGATTGTTTGGATTAGGGTCTTTTGGATTTGGATTATCTGGGTTATCAGGTTGTGGCGGTTTTGGTTTGGAATTACCGGGTTTTTTTGAGTCTGTAGAAAAACATATGTCGCTCATACCATCACCATTGCCAAAAACTAATTTTCCTTTTTCACATTTTATTTGGCAGTCTATATCTGTTACATCTGAGTTTATTAAATCGCCAGGAGATTTACATTTAATAACCCCATCTATAAGCTCACAACCGTAATCTTTTGGCGTGTTATCATTAAAGACTTCAATATCTAAGTATTTACCTAAACCAGATTTCTTGCAAAAGCAATCAAATCTATTATTGCGATTTCCTAAGCTTTCACAATTTTTAGTGCATTTTCCAATCTCAGGATTATAATACTCACCGCTTTCTTCGTCACAAGTTATACAAGTAAAAGTCTCATAATCTAAATTTTCATTTTTTTCACAACCAACTCTTTTGGCAGATTTATACTCATTATAATAAACACGATAACCATCAGGATCACAAGAATCATAATAATAACAATAACCCGGTTTTATTTCAGTAACAAAAGCATATAAAGATGTCTCAAAAACACTATGATACATTCTACCAACAGAATAAGGAATAGGACAAGGATATTTAGTTTTAAAAGTACAATCGCCATCCCACCTACAAATACCATCATCATAATCACAAATCCGACAGCTTTCATCATAGCACGAACCATAAAGCAAATTTCTAAAAGACTCGGAAGTTTTAATTAAAAGATCATAAAAATTAAAATTTGAATCATTGAAATTAGAAAGAATATAGTCATTATCTAATTTAGTTAAAGTAACATTAGATATAAATGATTCTTTTTGCCAAGAATAAAAAGGTTTACCACTAAAATATAGATGATCATCACAAAAAGAAATAGTTGTAAAGAATAGTAAAAGAGAAAAAAACTTTTTCATTTCTTACCATTTCCTAGTAAAAAGCACTAAAACTAAAAACAAAGGAATACACGCTAACCCGAAATAAAAAAACAGGCTAAAAAAATAATCAAAGCTCTTAACACCAGTTACGGCTATAGTAGTAAAATTCATCTTTTCCCCTTATTTTTTATTTTATATTAGCTATAACTAAAAAAATCACAAGCAAAAATAAAAAGCCACAAAGTATTCCACTTAAGCTCATAAGCATATGATAATTACCAATAGTTAAACCCGTTTTATCAAGTATTTCAAATGAGTTTAATGGTTTCATTTTAATTCTCCCTAAACAAATCAACAATTAATAAAACGCCTTTAACCATAAATAAAACAACTACCAAAACAGCAAAAAAGGAATTCAAAAACACGAACATATTTATAAAATTTATTCCCATATTTCAATCCTTTATTTGCAAAAATAACCCCTAAAATTAGGGGTATAATCTTATCTGCCAAAAAGTCCGATGACTTTTCTAACAGCCCAAAAAGCACCTAATGCAGTAATAATCACAGCCGCACCGGTCATAAATGGAGTTAGCTCAATACTTCCACTAATTGCACCAGTAGAACTATCAACAGTAATAGCAGCGTTTGCAACACTCGCACCAGCAACCAAAGCACCAGCGAATAAAACTTTCGCTTTTTTTGAAAGGCTCATAAAAAGCTCCTTTTCATAAATTTAAGCAGTTTAAGGACTTACCTAGGTCACTTTTTATTTTTATTAATAAGAGTTTCTATCTCGGCTTTTAATGAATCACTATTCATTAAAATTTGAACCCTAGAAACTCCGCCATCGCTCCTTCTAGGTAAATTACCAACAAATGTAAAAGGTATTTTTTGATTAAAAAGTTGTCTAAAAAGTTTTTTGATAACTCCAGCTTGTAAGTTATCCTTACAAGTTAAGATAAATTCTACAGAGTCTTCAAGCTCGTCGATTGCTTCAGTTGATTCGTTTTCAGATTCATAAAGGTTTGTGCTCTTTATGGTTACAGCACTATCATACTTTATACCTTGAAACTCTCCGTTTCGTCTCGTCTTAATAGCTCCGTTAGTGATTGTAAAACTCACCATAAAGTTTTGTGTAATGTATTCCATTGAAACATCCTTTTAATTAAAATATGAAACATCTTTATTTAAAAGAGTGGCGATGTTTCAATACCACTCTTAAGCAGTTTTAAGAGATACTTAGCTCTTAAATTCCCTAACTTCAACTCTAAACATCTTTTATTTGTTACGGTGTAGGGAATTTAGAATTTTTGCTATTTTTTGATATAATCGCCAATAAGCAAAATTTGAAACAATTTCATTAATTGCATTGAAATTATTTCATAATATTGCTTAAAAAGAAATTAAATAATGAAGTAGTTTCAAAATGATTGATAAAAAAGAAATAGCTGATTATTTAGAAATTCAGCTTAGAACTCTCTATAATTGGGAGAAAAGCAGACCAAAACTATATAAATTCATAATTGAAAATTTTTACAAAAATAATGAAAAAATTTCAAATTATGATGAATTGAGAAAATATTTCGATAAGCTTAACGACTTAGAAAAAGAATATTTTTTAAGTCAAATAAAAATTAAAGTATTAGAAAAAGAAATAAAAAAATCAAACAATGATTAAAATAATATTAATAAATATAATTTTAAGCGTTTGCCTTTTTAGCCAAGAAAGTATAAATATAAACTTAAAGCAAAAAGATTATAAATTTGGTAAAGATATAGATATTGTCGGAATCTGGGAAATAAAAAGCGAAAACGCGATAAATTTCTTAGTTACGACAGGTTACGAATGGAAAATCGAGTTTAAAAAAGATGGAACAATAAAAAAGATAGGAGATGAAGAAACAAAAAAATACTTTCCTTATGATTTTTTATGGAAATATGCAGATGATGAATTTGTAGTAACAAAATATATGAATAACGGAATGAAAAAGAATAAAAAAACAGAAATAGCTATCGGACTTTTTACAAATGATAAATTTAAAATTAAAAAGTATATCGGTAAAAAATGCTTTATGATAGAAATTCAAGGATTAGAAAAAGAAATAAAAATGTGTAAAATAAAAGGTAATATATTTCTAAATCCAAGTGATAATATAAAAATACAAATACATTAAATGCCATAATAAAACTAATAACCTTTACTTACGGAGTTATAAATGATTTTATAGCTTTTCTTTCAAATTTAGGTGGTAGTGGTGAAGTTACTGATTTAATTCAAAAAATGCTATCTACTGCAATGTTTTACCAAGCATTAC
>JALFKC010000019.1 GCA_022775765.1 Campylobacter sp.
AGTTTTTGATAAACTCTCTTCTATTTAACTTCATCTCATCTCCTTTATTAGAAATTTTGCAGATTATAATATAAATATAACTAAAGTATAATAAAATAAAAAATGAGTTTATATTTTTAAATTTATGTTAAGGATTATTGAGTGGTATAGGTATAAATTTTAGTAAATAGTAAATAAATTATCACTATTGAGAATTTATAAATTCTCAAAATTTATGATAAAAGGTTATTAAAATAGCCTTTTATCATTTTGATATTAAATTATTTGTTTTGATAAAAATCATCTATCCATTTTGCAATGGCAATACTTTCGATAAGTCCACCGCTATTTTGAGGATGAGTTCCGCTCTCCATTGTGATGTTCTTTTTTAAATTTATGGCGTATGGGTTAAATTTGCAAATATAAAGCCACTATCTTTATAGTATTTTTCGTATATATTTAACCATAACTGATCGTTTTTGGCGTTAAATGGTTTTAGATATACTCTATTTTTTGCTTCTATTTTTATAGCTTCTTTGCTGTTGATAGATATATTTTCATTCGCGAAGTTTATATCAATCAAACTTGAGTTAAAATCTCTATAAATTTCTTGTGTAAATTTTGGATTATACTCGGTTGTGGTATTGTAATTCCATCTTAGGAATTTAGTATTGTAGTTTTTATTGATATTTTTTATTTTATACCACTCTTTGTTTATAATCTATATATGTTTTGAGAGATGAGTTTTATCCCATAATTATTTGCTAGAAGTATTGATTTGTTCTCAAATTTTGATCTAAAACTATCGAGCAAAAGATATTTTTGAAAAAAGCTTGTTTTATTTTCAATGTTTTTTGTGATTATGGTTTGTTTAGAGTGTGAATTTGATTTTAAATCACTATTATTATCCTTAAAAACTATTAGCAATTTTTTCAAACTCTAATGGGGATAAATTTGCTATCATCTCGTATGAATTTTTTGATATGAGTATATCATCAGGCATTTTATCTTGTGCCTATTCAGAAAAACCATAAATTATCATTCCATCATCTTTGAGATAATATGATACTAATTTTTCAAAGATTTTTAAGGATTTAGCATTTAGTAAATTTGACTTATGGGCATAAATTCTAACCTTTTTGCCCGTAATTTGCTCTATGACTTCAGGGATAATATACCCCGCGCAAGAGAGCTATCACCAAACATTAAGATATCAACAGAGCTTTTCTCATCTTTAAAAATTTCATGCTTTGTGTAATCAAGCGGATCTCTTTCGTTCCAAACTTCTTTTGTAAAGTTGAGATTTAAATTTAGAGTTTTGGCTATTTTTGTGTATTCGTCCCAAAGTGGATTTGGTGATTTGCTAAAATTCAATGGTGATGAAGTTTGGCTTACAATAAGTTTTTGAATCAAAAGGGCTAAAGATACACTTGTAAAAATTATCAAAACTATGGCTAAATTTCTTAAATTTCTAAATTTTAAATTAAAAGTAGCTATCAAAAGCAAAATCACGCTTATTCCTAACCATAATACGCCTTTGATATCAAGACTCACAGCTATTTTTGCCTTAAAAATATCCCATAAAAGTAAGGTTATAAAAAGACAAATAAAAAATATAAAAATTGATGGTATAAAGATTTTATTAAACTTTTTCATTTTAAAACTCAAGATATATAAATGGAAGTGGCGAACCGCTAAAATTGATTGCTAAAAATAGCAAAACGCAGAGTATGATGATGGTTGAGAGTTTATTATTTATGAGAATTTGACCACTGCTATCAACTTTGTAAAATTTAAATAGATGTTCAAGCAGTGGAAATATAAGTATTAAAAATATAGGGGCGATATAGTATGGCGAAATTATGTTAAATTCTACACCATACAAACCAAACATTTTAGCAACTAATAAATTTGCTTTGCTAATCCTAGCCTAAATAGGCCCAAGCAACCATTACCAAAACAAATGTAATAATCCATTTAAGTGGCTTAAAACCTTGATATACCATTTGAAAAATATTTTTTCTACTATCAAAATTACTCCGTGCAAAGCTCCCTAAATAGCAAAATTTATAGTGGCTCCGTGCCAAATTTCACTAAGCAAAAAGAGTACAAAGATATTCAAATACGCTCTAAGTTTAGAGGATCTACTCCCACCTAGCGGAAAATAAACATAGTCTTTAAACCAAGTTGAAAGGCTGATATGCCATCTGTGCCAAAACTCAGTTACACTTGTAGCAAGGTAGGGATAGTTAAAATTTGCAGCAACCTAAAGCCTATAAGCAAGACAAAACCTATCGCCATATCAGAATATCCACTAAAATCAGCGTAAATTTGAATCCCAAATCCAATTATAGACGCCCAAGCTTCTATAATATTCATATTGCTAACACCATATTCAAAATTCCAATTCACATAAGTACCGATATTATCAGCAATTAAGAGCTTTTTTATAAGGCTAGATGATATTAAAACTGTAGCAAGAGCGAAGTTTGGAATGTTTAAAAGCTCTTTTTTATTGATATTGTCATAGATATTTTTAGCTCTCAAAATAGGGCCACTTGTAAGGTGTGGCCAAAAAGATACAAACAATAGACACTCTAAAAAATCATCAAAAGGCTTTGATTTTTCCTTATAAATATCTACAAAATAACCAATCACGCTAAAAGCATAAAATGAAATTCCAAGAGGCAAGATAAAGCTAGTGTTGCTTTTTATCTTAAAAGCCTCTATGAAAAAGTTAAAATATTTAAAAAATAGTAGTGGAAAAAGTGCAAGTAGGATTAGGATTATAAGTAGGCTTTTACTCTCTCTTGCAAGGGGCCAGTTTTTTAGAGAAATTTGTTAAGAGTGAGTGTAGAGCAAAAGAAGTATAGCTGGTGGATACCACGAAGCGTAAAAAAGGGCTGAGTATGTAGAGATATAATTGACTCTAGCATTTTTAAATTTCTTGTTAAATTTAAAAATTCTTTTGTTGAAAATAGTAAAGTAGATGATAAAAAACAGAACTATCATTAAAACAATAATATTATTTGTAAAAAGCATTTTTATTCCTTTGATTAATTTAATGAAGTGCCGAGCCGATTCGCACCATATTTGAGCCGTGTTTTAGAGCTATAGTGTAATCACTACTCATCCCCATTGAGCAAATTCTAGCCCCAAATTCTTTTAAGCTTTCATAAATTTCATAAGTTTTATCAAAGCTTTGAGTGATTAAGCTCTCGTCATCGCTGTGGGCTGCGATTGACATTATGCCAATTAGATTGATATTTTTGCACTCATTTTGGATTTTTTGGTAGGTTTCATAAGCTCTGTTAGTGTCAATGCCGTGTTTTGAGTCTTCATCGGCTACATTTATCTCAAGCAAAGTATCAAGGGTGTAGCTAAGCCTTTTATCCACAGCTTTTGCCAGTTCAAAGCTAACACAACTTTGCCAAAGAGTAGGGCGAAGTGAGATAAGATGGTTGATTTTGTTGGTTTGCAGGTTGCCTAAAAAGTGCCATCTTATATCAAGCTCTTTGTAAATTTCCATCTTAGCTTTTAAATCTTGGACTTTGTTTTCGCCAAAATCCCTTTGACCTAGATCATATAGCTCTTTTATGCGTGAGAGTTGCATATATTTGCTAACGGTTACAAGTTTTGCGTCTTTATTAAGAGATGAAATTTTCTCTTTTATAGTGATAAATTTATCCATTTTTGCCTTTCAATTTTAATTTATTTTGATAATTGAATGATATCATTTACTACTGTAAAAACCATCAAACCAAACAAAAGCACCATTCCTGTGTATAAAAGCCCATATGTGACTCTTGGCGGAATAGGGCGTCTAAAGATAATCTCATAGAGATTAAAAGCGATATGTCCGCCATCTAGCACAGGAAGCGGGAAAAGATTAAGTATTCCTAAATTTACTGAGATTAACGCCACCAAAACCAAAAATACCGACAGGTTAATCTTAGCAGCCTGAGTGGTGATATCCCCCATTCTTACGATTCCAGCCATATCGCTAACTGGGACTATGCCAGTTACTAGTTTTTCAAGTCCGATTAATATAAGCTTTGAAGCATAGATTGTCTCGCTAAGTGCGTATGGAATAGATGAAAATCCCCTGTGATAAAGTGTAATCAAATCCCCGCTAGGCGAAATTCCAATTAGTGGCTTTTTGATATCTTCGCCAAATATACTCTTTGCTTCGCCAACTTTTGGGGTTAGGGTTAGATTTAAAATCTCGCCATCTCTTTCTATACTAAGATCAAGAGTTTCAAGCCCTACAACCTTTGAGATATCATTCCACTCTTTAATTGCGGTGCCATTGATGGATTTTATCTCATCACCAACCATCACTCCAGCACTAGTGGCGGCCGAGTTTTTAAGCACAGCTCCAACCTTTGGGGCGAGTTTTTCAACGCCAATGTAGCCAAGTGCTATGTAGATAAAAAATGCTAAAATTATATTAAAAAACGGCCCTGCAAAAAGTATATAAATCCTTTGCCACGGCGTGATAGAGTTGTAACTATCACTATCATCGCTTCTTGCTTTGGGATTTAAATCTTCTTGCCCTTTTAGGCTAACATATCCACCAAGCGGGATTGAACTAAGTCTGTATTCAGTGCCATTAACTATCTTTGAGGCTAGAACCTCCCCAAAACCAACGCTAAAGGCATTAACTTTAACCCCCACATGCTTTGCAGCCAAAAAATGCCCCAATTCGTGGAAAAATATGAGAAATGATATCGCTAGTAAGGTTATTGCAAAATACACTCCCCAGTGCCAAAATGCTAAGGCAAGTAGGGCTATAGCTAGTATTAAATTTAGTATTTTTTTCAAATTTGAACTCCGATTGATTTAAGTGCTGAGAGTTTTGCGTGAATTAAGGCTGTATCAAAAACTGGAAGCGGTGAGCAATTTTCATCTATCAAAAGCCCGATTTCGGTGCAGCCTAATACCACAGCTCTAGCCCCAAGAGACTTTAAACTAGAAATAATATCTATGTAAATTTGACGCGATTTTTCACTAATAATTCCACGGCATAACTCATCAAAAATTATATCGTTGATAATTTCTATCTGGTTGTCGTTAGGAAGCAAAATTTCAAAGCCGTTTTGCCTAAGTTTGTCAGTGTAAAAGCTCTCTTTTAGAGTGTATTTGGTGCCAAGAAGTGTGATTTTGTTAAATCCGCTTTGTTTGAGAGAAATCGCAGTAGCGTCTATTATATGAAATAGCCCTATGCCTATTTTGCTAGCGACAAAATCAGCGACTTTATGCATTGTGTTAGTGGAGATTATTATAAAATCAGCTCCACCAAGCTCTAGCTTTTTAGCAATTTCAACCAAAATTTCACCACATTTTTGCCACTCACCACTTGCTTGAAGTGTTTCAATCTCTTTGAAATTTACGCTGTAAAGCAAAATTTTGGCTGAATTTAGCCCACCAAGCTCATTTTTAACGATTTCGTTGATAACCTTGTAATATGTCAAGGTGCTTTCCCAGCTCATTCCGCCAATTATTCCTATTGTTTTCACTCTTTGCCTTTTATAAATTTAATGTATCCATAAACATACTCAAAGCCTGAATAAAGCGTCAAAAATACCGCTATCCAAAGCAAAATCTCACTACCCCACCACTGCATTGTTAGAAATCCAATAGCTATCATCTGAAATACGGTTTTGATTTTGCCAGCTATGCTAGCTGAGATTTTCGCCCCATCACTTGCCATTACAACGCGAAATCCAGTGATAAAAAACTCTCTAATTAGTATAAGATACACAGCCCAAATATCAGCCCTACCAATATATGCAAGCCCCAAAAATCCAGCTAAAGTTAGCATTTTATCAGCTAAGGGGTCAATTATCGCTCCAAATTTGCTAACTTGCCCCCAACTTCTTGCGATATAGCCATCAAAAAAATCAGTCACGCTAGCGATGATAAAGACAATCACTGCAAAAAAATTTATCCACGAAGTATGGACCCCATCTATGCCACTTTCGCTAAGCAAGAGCAGATACAAAAAAAGCGGAGCCAAAAAAACTCTGATAATCGCTAGAAAATTTGGTAAATTAAACATTATTTAAAAGTAGTCCCACCATCAACTATAAAGGTATGACCTGTCACCCAACTCGCTTCTTTGCTGCATAAAAACAAACACGCTCCAGCAAGGTCGCTAGGCTGCCCCATTCTACCAAGTGGGCTTAATTTGGCAGTTATATCTCTAACTTCTTCGTAGTTTGTAAAAGCCCTAAGTGCGTCAGTCTCTATAGGCCCCCCGCTTACTACATTAACTCTTATCCCAAACTCGCCAAGTTCAGTAGCTGCGTATCTTGCCATCGCCTCAACTGCAGCTTTTGCAGTGCCGTGGCCTGAGTAATTTTCTATATAGACGCGGTTACCTGTGCTTGAAATGCTAATTATGCTTCCACCGCCTATTTTTTGCATTCTTTTGGCAGCTTCTTGGGCACCAACTACAAAGGCATTCACGGTTGCGGTGAATATATTGTTTATTCCTTTTGGTTTTAGTTTCATAAATTTAGTATATCCACCAACCACGGCTCTACCTGAAATTATCGCGTTTGAGATAAAAAAATCAACTCTATCAAAATCCTTGTCAATCTCTAAAAACAGCTCTTTGTATTTTGCTGGGTCAAGTATGTCAAATTTATACGCTCTAGCCTTTATGCCAAACTCACTCTCTAACTCTTTGGCTTGAGTTAGAGCGAGCTCTTCGTTTGAGTTATAAGTAAAAGCGATATTCGCCCTAACACTGGCAAATTTAAGCACGATGGCTCTACCAATTCCTCTCGTGCCACCGCTTACTACTAAAGTTTTATTTTTAAAAAAACTACTATCCATTAAAATCCTTTTATGTCGTATTGTTTCATTACAGCTTCAATTTTGTTTAAGTTTTCCTTGCTTGGCTCACAAAGTGGAAGTCTGTATTCTAGGCTATCAATCAGCCCAGCTACAAACATCGCAGCTTTGATAGGGATGGGATTGCTTTCGCAAAATAGAATTTTGTTGATATTATAAAGCTTGTCATTAATCTCTTTGGCTTTTAAAAACTCGTTGTCAATGGCTAGATGAGTTAGTTTTGAGATATAATCTGGCAGTAAATTTGCAGTTACTGAGATGACGCCTTTGCCGCCGTTGCTAAGGATTGGGTAATTAATCGCGTCTTCGCCGCTAATTACTATAAGGCGTGGTTCGTGAGCTAGTAGATCTACGCATTTATCAATGCTTCCACTCGCCTCTTTTACACCGTAAATATTTTCGCAATCATTAAAAAGCTTGATGATAGTCTCAGCTTTTATCTCGCAACCACAACGACCAGGCACATTGTATAAAAGCACCGGAATATCAACCGAAGATGCTATCTCTTTGTAGTGAAGATAGAGCCCTTGTTGGCTTGGTTTGTTGTAGTATGGCGTAACTGAGAGAATGCCATCTGCACCGTGAAGCTCAGCAAATTTAGCAAGCCCAACCGCTTCGTGGGTTGCATTGCTTCCAGCTCCTGCTAGGACTTTGGTATTTGTGTTTTTGCAAACATCCACAGCTATTTCTATACAAACTCTATGCTCGTCGTGTGTTAGAGTAGCACTTTCACCTGTTGTTCCGACTGGAACTACAGCGTCAATTCCATTGGCAATCTGCCTTTTTATGAGTTTAGCATAAGAGTTTTCATCAACTTTGCCATCTTTAAATGGCGTAATAATCGCGGTCATCGCACCTATAATTATATTTTTATTCATGACTATCTCCTTTTAAGATTATAGTTGTAGATTTTTCATCTCTAAAGTATAAATTTGCGGTATTTAAAAGCTCTTTTTGGGTTAAATTTTCTAAAATTTGTGGAATTTTGAATAGCTCGTCAAGACCATCTCTTGCAATATAACTTCCATAAAGCGAGGCAACTTTGCTCGCACTATCAAGCGAATATATAAAATCCCTTTTGGTGCTATTTTTGATTTTTTCTAAATCATCATCTGAAATTTCATCTGCTTTGATCTGAGCGATAAGTTTGTCAAGTTCGGCTTTGACTAAATTTGGATCTACTTTAGGATTACAAATCAAAAATATTACAAATAAATTTTCATCTGTTGCTTGAAGATTAAACACCTCAAAGTCATTGATTAGCCCTAATTCATCGATAAGTTTTTTAGAGATTAGTGAGTTTTTGCTTCCACCTAGATGAAAGGCTAGGGCGTTTAGGTAGTTGTGATCTACGCTTTTAAATGAGGCTGTTTTGTAGGCTAGGGCTACTATATCAACTTCGCTTTGCTTTTTGAGGTGTACTAGTTTCGCACCATCTTGAGCAGGTTCAACCGTATGAATGGCAGGGATTTCGCCCCTATTTGGTATGTTTTCAAAGTGCTTTTTGCTAAGTTTGAAAGCTAAATCTTTATCTATATCGCCACAAATTACCAAAAACGCATTTTTGGGTTGGTAAAATTTGGCGTGAAACTCTTTGATATCATTAATATTCCAGTTTTTGATATCGTCTTTAAAGCCAATTGGCGTCCAGTGGTATGGATGGTAGATAAAGGCTGTATTAAATAGTCTAAAAAACAGATATCCGCCAGGACTATTGTCAGTTCGCCATCTTCTTTCTTCAAGCACAACCTCTCTTTCAGGCAAAAACTCACTCTCATCAAGAGCTAGATTCTGCATAATATCTGCATAAAGCTCAAGTGATTTGTCTAAATTTGAAGCTTCGCATTTGATATAGTAATGTGTGTAGTCAAAGCCGGTTGAGGCGTTATTGACCCCGCCAAAGCCCTTTACTATCTCATCAAATTCGCCTGCTTTGCGAGTTTTGGTGGATTTAAAATTTAGGTGTTCAAGCATATGGGCGATACCGCTTTTTCCCATAGTTTCGTTTCTTGAGCCAACTTTATAAAAGACATTTACGCTTATTACAGCACTTCCTTGATTAAATGGTATGTGATAAACTTCAAGGCCGTTTTGAAGTGAGATTTGGTTGTATGATGGAAAAATCATTTTTTAACTCTCTTTCTTATTGTTTAAATTTGCACCGACTGCTTTTTGGATATTTTCAAAACCATCTTTTTCAAGCAAAGTTTTTAGACCTTCGTTGATATCTCTAGCAATACTTGGGCCTTTGAAAATAAAGCTTGAGTAAATTTGGACTAAATTTGCTCCATCTTTGATACGCGTATAAGCTTCATCCGCACTATCAATTCCGCCTGAACTTATCAAAACACACTTGCCAAAAAGCTCTTTAGCCAAAGCTTTAAAAAACTCACGTGACTTCTCTTTGATAGCATTGCCGCTAATTCCACCAGTGTTAAAGCGGTTATTAATTAGCGAATAATCAACACTAGTATTATTGATAATTATACCTTTTATGCCTAAATTTAGGGCTTCCTTGCATAAATTTAGAGCGTTTTCTACGCTCATATCTGGGGCGATTTTAAGGAAAATCGGTTTTTGAGTTAAGCTCTTGCTCATTAAAATTTTCAAAAACTCTACATTTTGAAGCTCTCTTAAATTTGGCGTATTTGGCGAGCTGATATTGATGACAAATGCGTCACAAACCCCATCAAACTCTTTAAGCAAAAACTCATATTCAAGGTGGGCGTCTTCATTTGGTGTGGTTTTGTTTTTGCCGATATTTGCGATTAATGGGATACTAAACGGATATAGTTTTTCCACTCTTTGCTTGATAATTTTAGCACCATCGTTATTAAATCCCATATGATTTACGATGGTTTCTATCTCAGGAAGTCTAAAAAGGCGAGGTTTATCGTTGCCACTTTGAGACTCTTTAGTTAGAGTTCCATACTCAATATAGCTAAATCCAAGTGAGGTTAAAGGAGATATCATAGTTGCGTTTTTGTCAAATCCGCCTGCTAGACCTACAGGATTGTAAAATTTCATCCCTAAAATTTCTTGGTACAAAGCTTCATCATCAAAGCAAAATTTATTCGCACTAAAGCTTAAAATTCCCGGGAAAATTTTGGTAGCTCTCATCGCAGTTTCTGCAATTTTGTGAGCGGTTTCAGGCTGAAATTTAAAAAAAACTTTTTTAATGCTATCGTAGTTCATTTTATCTCCTTAAAGCCTATAATTCTATCAAATTAATTGTTAAAATTCTCTTTGTTTGTGCTAAATTTGAGTATAAAACTAAATATGTAATTGAAATTTGAGATTTTAAAAGTTTAGCGTCAAATTTAATTGACGCTAAATATAGATTTAATATTTGTAGCTAAAGCTTACAATACCAGTTCTAACCTCTTGCGTAGTTGTTTATCACGCTTCTATCGCCATATTCGATATAAAAGTAGCGTTGAGACGTAGCGTCGTTGTTAGAATCAAGTGGTCCCATATTTTTTGTCAAATACGTTTTGAAGTTCAGCTTTGATAATTAGATTTTGATTGCTTCCCAGCTTATATAAAAGTCAAAAATCAAAGGTTGGCTTTTGATAATTTCAGTTGGTCTTGAGTATTTTCCCCTCTATGCAACCAGATACGACCTCGCCTTCGCCAACTTCTACAAATGAGTTTGCTTTTTTACTATAAAATGCTCTTTTGCTTTTGCCGTAGTATTTAGCGGTGGTGCCAATGGTTAGCTTTTCATCCAAAAATCTAAATCTCATATCTACACTTCCATAGTCTTTTGGAAGCATTGTGACTTTACTTAGTACATATCCTTGCTGTTCGTTACTTTGAATTCTACTAGTATCAAGGCAAGAACTTGCGTCTGTGATGGAAGTTGGCTGGTTGGTATTTTGCTTTGCGTAGACTAGATTGACATAAAATTCTCCCATATCATAGCTTAATTCAACTTTCCTACCGTGCATTTTGACTGTTTTATCATAATTATCAGACATTATTTGATTGACAAAAGCCCATTTTCATCTTCTGCTACAGTTAAAATATGTGGATATAATCATTAATGTGAGTGTTATAATACACAGCCTTAAAGCCAAAAATATCATCATCAGTTGTGAGATTTTCTTTAAAGCTATTAAAGCAAAATTGCCAAGTTTTTGCAGTTTCTGGTTCTAGGTTTAAATTTGGTCCAAAAATATCTCTAGTTGAAAAATAGATTTCTTGAATGTTTGGTATTCTATGGTTTTTGCTATAGCTGATAAATGACACAAACAGCTCATCAATCTCAGCACTTAGTATGGCTGAATAATTAAACGCACTATCTTTACCACCATCATAATTCCCAAAATCAGTTTGAAGTTCACAGTTCCAACATATTTACTGGTTTTGTAATTCATCTGTTCGTATCAAACTCTATCGGCGTAATCTTTTTCATATTTTGCTACGATGGCGCCATATCCTTTTAAACTGCTTTCCACTATGTTTGAAATCCACCAAATTAGCACTCATATCAAGCTTAAATATATCGTGGGCTAAGTTTAAATCTGTATAGACAGTAAGGAATTTTTGTTCTCCATTTGGCTAAAAGTGTTTGCTCTATAACCCATACTTCTTGAGTATTTATTTCCTTTTAGATTTTCTCCCCTTAAGATTTGCTGTTTTCTTTGTTCGCGAAGTTTTGGATCTCTAATCTTTCTAAGTTCAGTTTGATAATTATAAAAATAGACAAGCTCATAAGGGTGTCTATTTTTTTATAGGTATTTTTTTGAGTTGCTAAAACCCAAGTGTAAAATCCAAAAATGTATTATCAAATGGATTTGTTTTAAAGGTATTGCTGATATCAAATGTAAAAAATTTGTTTTGGTCTCTACATTTTCTATTAGCTTTTACCAGAGATAAATGAGTCTCGTCTATATTTTTAAGTAGTTTCGTTGTAGGCTACTATTAAATTCAGATCAAGTAAGTCGCCATTATTTGCATTATAGTTGAGTTGATAACTATCACTCTCGATTTTTCTAGCCAAAATGGTGTTTTCTAAGATTCTATAAGAAACTGCAAAGAGTGAATATCATCAAAAAACTCAAATTTAAACATATTGTTTTTTATGCGTTGCTTAAGCTTATTTGGATCAAGTGGGCTTGTATCTTTGTCAGCTTTTTGTATCTCCCAAAGATCATATCCAACCTCGCCTGGTGATATGTATTGATCCCACTTTTCATCCCGCTAATTCTCTTTTGAACTTTGAAAAACGCGTCTTTTTGAGATTGCAAATTTTGGGCCACCGCCAAATTTATAACTTTGTGAGATTTTTCTATCGCTAAAGCTACCTCTTTTAATATCCACTCCAACTATAAAACTTGGATCAATCAACGCTCCAAATTGCGAAGTTGAGCCGGTTCTCACCATTATCAAGACCAGTTGCATAAAAAGTCTGAGTGATTCCATCGACCATAGTATTCACCTACCAAGTCCTGAGGTGTTGTGGATATTGACTGAGACTGTGCCTGAGAATTTGTCTTGATTGGTAAAACCCCAGGAATTTCTCTTATAATACTATCGATACTTTTAGTAGAGATAGCGATATATTCTCTAGCACTCACAGCTTTGGTTTTTTGATAGACTTTTTTGTCATTTTTTAGCTCTTTGACTGCGACATCAATAGTATCAAGACTACATTTTCTTGGGCTGTAGCATAACAATATAGTAGTGTCATACTAAATTTGCAAATTTGCTTCATTTGCTCTACTATAATAATGAATATAATTATTAAATTAAGGGTGAAATTATAATTTAAAAAATATTAAATTAATCTTAAAGATATAATGAATATAACATTTAATAATTTTTAGTATTAAGCTATAAATATAATTAAATGGTTAAAATATCCAAATTTATGGGTATTTTATGGGCAACTTTCACTTAGATAAATTCTATAAAAATATATAAAATTATCTAACTTTTTTGTATATTTATCTTGACATATAAATTTAAATTTGCTCATACTTGTTCTATGAATAAATTATTATCAATAGGACAAGCCCAAAAGCTCTTGGTGTTACTACTTCGTAATTGGGATAAAAAAGGCTTATTAAAGCCTGATGAACTTACTCGTGGTGGGGATATAAGCTTGAAACACTTAAAAACATAAATCGCAATACTGTTTTTAGAAACGATAACCTAAAAACAGTAGAAGAGTTAGCTCTTTAGACCAAAAAGATGATTTAAATCGCCAAGTGTAAGTATTAGAGTTATATTGTTCTAAACAAGGCTTTGATTATGAAATCATACAAGATTTAAGTAGTGGTATGAATTACTACAAAAAAGGCTTAACAAAGCTACTTAATTTAATTCTTGATGGTAAAGTTAAAAGGCTTATTTTAACTCATAAAGATAGATTATTAAGATTTGGTGCAGAACTTGTATTTTCTATATGTCAAGCAAAAGAAGTTGAAGTTATAATAATAAACAGAGGCGAAGAAAATATAAAATTTGAAGAATAGTTGGCAAAAGATATCCTTGAAACCATTACTGAGTTTTTTGCTAGACTTTATAAAAAATAAAAAATTACTTGATGAAATGCAAGAAGTGGTAAATAACAGTGTCGGTTAAAATTTCAAGTAAAACAAACCAAGATGATCAATAACCATAAGTCATAAAATAGAGCTTGTGCCAAATAATAAAGCAATCATACATTTTAAAAAGGCTTTTGGTTGTTCTTACTTAGCATATAACTGGGGACTTGCAAAATGGCAAGAATATTATAAACAAGGCATTAAAAAATCATATTTGGATTTAAAAAAAGAGTTTAATCATATTAAAAAAGATAAATTTCCTTTTGTCTATGAAGTAAGCAAATATGCTACGTAACAGCCGTTTTTGAATTTAAATTTAGCCTTTAATAAATTCTTTAAAGACTTAAAGCGTGGAATTGTAAGCTATCCAAAATTTAAAAAGAAAAAAGATAATTTTGGCTCTTATTATATAGGTGGAGACCAAGTTATATTAAGTGATGTAAATAAAAATTCTAAAAAATTACTTAATCAAAATAGTAAAAAACAATATCTAAAAATTCCAAATTACGGACTTGTAAAGATGAGAGAAAAACTTAGATTTAAAGGTAAAATTAACTCAGTAACAATTAGCCAAAAAGCTAATAAATTTTACGCTTCATTTTCAATGCAAATATCAAAAGATGAATATAGTAAAACACATAAAATAACTATTAAAAATAATCAATCAGTAGGAATTGATTTAGGTATTAAAGAGTTTATTAGTCTGTCTAATGGCTTAGAAATAAAAGCACCAAAGCCACTAATAAGCTTAATAGATTTTTGATAAAAAGAGCTAGACAACTCTCTAAAAAACAACATCTAAAAACCAAAGATGAAGCTTTTTAGAGAGTTAAAAAGTCAAAGAATTATCTAAAAGCAACTATTAGGCTAAACAAAATACATTAAAGAATTTCCAATATTAGAAATGATTTTTTACATCTGTTATTGTAAGAAATTTTGATTACATAGGACTTGAAAACTTAAATACGCAAGGAGTGATGAAAAATCATAAATTAACCAAAAGCTTAGCCGATTTAAGCTTTTATGAGTTTTACAGACAGCTTGAGTATAAAGCAAAATATCAAGAAAAAGAAATTTATAGAGTAAGTAAATTTTATCCAAGCTCTAAAATTATGTTATAATTGCGGAAGCATAAAACAAGATTTAACTTTGAAAGATAGAGTGTATAAATGTAATAGTTGTGGAAACATCATAAATAGAGATATTAACGCAAGTATTAATTTATATAAATTTGTAAATAAATCAGTAGGATTAGTTCAATCCGAATTTACGCCTATGGACTTGACGGCAATGCAACAAGATTTAGCAATAAATCAAATTGCAACCAGCAAGGCTGAAATAAGAATACAACAGAAATCCTATTTATAGATTTTTGTATCTATTTATAGGATTTTATAGGTTTGTAGGGACGGGTGGATGGAAGCCCTTAGAATGGAAGTGCTGACTTTGGGATAGAGTGTATGTTGGTTGAGCCAGGAGCTTTTAGGACGGAGTTTTTTTAAGGAGAGTTCGTCGTTTAAGTTTAGCGATATCAAGCTTAGTGCGTATGATGGCAAACGAGAAGAGCTTTACAGCCACTTTAAAAACTGGGATGGCAAACAAGATGGCAATCCTAAGAAATTTGCCATTCAGCTTTTTAAGGTTTTGGAAATGAGTGAGCTTCCACTAAGGGTGCTTATTAGCAAGTCGGCGTTTAGTCAGATAGATGAGTATTATATTAAACGTTATGAGAGTTTTAAGGCTTTAAAAAATATTACGATAGATACAGAATTTGATAATTAAAGGAGAAAAGATGAAAACATTAGCTTACGCAGCATTTTCAAGCACTACACCACTCGTGCCTTACGAGTTTGAAAGGAGAGAGCCACGCGAAAACGATGTGGTGATTGATATTCTTTATTGTGGGGTTTGTCACTCGGATTTGCATACGATAAATGGCGACTGGAATGCAAAATTTCCGGTTGTGCCAGGTCACGAAATCATCGGAAAAGTAGCCAAAATAGGCGATAAAGTCAGTAAATTTAAAGTCGGCGATTTCGTAGGAGTTGGCTGCATGGTGGATAGTTGTATGGACTGTGAGCCTTGCAAAGCTGGTTTGGAGCAGTTTTGCGAAGAGGGCAACACTCAGACTTACAACGGCGTTGATAGGATTGATGGAATGCCAACGCAGGGCGGATACTCTACAAATATAGTCGTTAGAGAGGAATTTGTGCTAAAAATCCCTAGCGGAATGGATCTCAAATCCGCAGCCCCTGTGCTTTGTGCTGGGATCACAACTTGGTCGCCACTTAGGAGATATGGCGTCAAAAAGGGCTCAAAAGTCGCGGTCGTGGGACTTGGAGGTTTAGGGCATATGGCGTTAAAACTCGCAAACGCTTTGGGTGCGGAAGTTACGCTATTTACTAGAACGCCTAGCAAAGCGAACGAAGCGGTGCGTCTTGGGGCTCATAAAGTAGTCATTTCAACGAATGCTGACGAGATGAGTGCGGTTAGGAATAAATTTGATCTCATCATCGACACCGTGCCATATAATCACGACGTAAATCCCTATGTTAGCACACTTCACGCTTTTGGAACTATCGTTTTGGTGGGGTATTTGGGTGAGCTTTCGCCAACTCTAAACACAAGCGAACTTGTAATTAGTGCTAAAAATGTGACTGGATCGCCGATTGGTGGGATCAAAGAGACGCAAGAGCTACTTGATTTTTGCGGGGAGCATAAAATCGGTGCTGATATCGAGATGATAAATATGCAAGATATCAACGAAGCACACAAAAGAATGGTAAGAAGCGATGTAAAATATCGCTTTGTGATAGATATGAAGTCGTTGCGGAAAACTAAAAACTGAGAACGGAATTTTTTAGGGAAGTTTGATTAAAAATTTGTCTGAAATGATCAGATTAGCGAAATAAAACTTGAATTTGTAATAATATTCAAGACAGACATTTGGATATATGATTACGGAAATAAAATTTGGGCTTGAGTTTATTTGAGTTAAATTTCGCTATAAGTAGTGACTGTTTTGGGGTATTAATGAGGGATAATTTTAATTAAGTCATATTTTTAGCCAAATTTACTGACTTAATCCCCAAACCTTAAACAATTTTATCTATTTTTACTATCAAGCCTTAAAAATCAAAAATCCCTATATTTAGCTGTTTTGTTATTTTTGTAATAAATTTTAGGAAATTATATATTTGTTAAACATTAGCCATTATTCGCCGTTTAAAACCCTTTAAATGCCGTTTAAAAGTTTTATTTTGTGAATGTTTTTGTGAGAAAATCGCCCTTTTGAGATATTTGGGATTTTTTACTATCCTTAAACCACGCACCTAAAATGGGAATCCCACCAGCTCAAACCTCCACCACTCGCCACTTTACTAAGCTTTTCGCCCTATCCAACAAATTCCCACTTTATTCACCCCCTTACAACTTCACCAACAAAATTCCATCAAATACCCCATTTTTCAAAACATTATAATTAAAATCTAGATTAAAATCACACATTATTTTAAAATAATATGATAAAAATTTTTCAAAATTAGAAAACTAAATTTAACCTAAATATAATAAATTAAATAAAATATTCAACATTTTTATAAGTCCTTTGGTGATAAAATTGCATATTTTAATTTAATACTAATAAAAGGAGATAGTATGGATTACTCGTTAGATAAGATTGGTACTAGACTTGATGAGTTGGCTAAACTTAAAAAAATGCACTCTGATGGCTCTATAGTAGCTTTACTTGAAAAAAATGGCTTTAGTAGGCGTGATTTTCTTAAGTGGTCAGCTTCTATAGCTGTGCTTCTTGGGCTTCCAGCTTCATTTGCACCGATAGTTGCAAAAGCGGCTGAATTAAGTGATAGACTTCCTGTGATTTGGCTTCATATGGCTGAATGCACGGGTTGTAGTGAGAGTTTGCTAAGAAGCGACACGCCAACGATTGATAGCTTGATATTTGATTATATAAGTTTAGAATATCACGAAACTATTATGGCAGCAAGCGGATGGCAAGCCGAAGAAAACCTTGAAAACGCTATAGAAAAATATAAAGGTAAATATATTTTGATGGTTGAGGGTGGAATTCCAAAGGGTAGTAGTGAGTTTTTCTTAACTGTTGGACCGCACGGCAAGACAGGTCAAAAACACTGCGAGGACGCAGCAAAAGACGCTCTTGCTATATTTGCCATAGGAACCTGTTCGAGTTTTGGTGGTGTTCAAGCAGCCTATCCAAATCCTACAAACGCTCAACCACTAAGCAAAATCACAAATAAACCAGTCATAAATGTCCCAGGATGCCCACCTAGCGAGAAAAATATCGTAGGAAATGTTATCCATTTTATACTCTTTGGCACACTTCCTGCACTTGATAATTATAACCGTCCAAAATGGGCTTATGGACTTAGAATTCACGATCTTTGCGAAAGAAGAGGGCATTTTGATGCGGGTGAGTTTGTTCAACACTTTGGCGATGAGGGGGCAAAAAATGGATTTTGTCTTTATAAAGTAGGTTGCAAGGGTCCTTATACCTTTAATAACTGCTCAAGAGAGAGATTTAACTCACACACTTCGTGGCCAATCCAAGCAGGACACGGCTGTATAGGCTGTAGCGAGCCTGATTTTTGGGATAATATGGGGCCATTTGAAGAGCCTTTGGCTGATAGACTTTATCACAGCACATTTGGCGGGCTTGGTTCAGACGCAACAGCCGATAAAATCGGCATAGGTGTGCTAGCTCTAACAGGTTTAGCAATAGCCACTCACGCAACAATAGCAAGTATAAAGAAAAATAAGGAGTGTTAAGTATGTCTCAAAGAATTGTTATAGATCCAATTACCCGTATAGAGGGACATTTAAGAATCGAAGTAGTAGTTGATGAAGATAATGTAGTAAAAGAGGCCTATAGTGGCTCAACACTGTGGAGAGGGCTTGAAACCATCATAAAAGGGCGTGATCCTAGAGACGCTGGATTTTTTATGCAAAGAATTTGTGGAGTTTGTACCTATTCTCACTACAAAGCTGGAACTATGGCGGTTGAAAATGCTCTTGGTATAAATCCACCACTAAACGCGGTTTTGACTAGAACGCTTATGAGTTCAGCTCTATTTTTGCACGATCACGCAGTGCATTTTTATCAACTTCACGCACTTGATTTTGTAGATATTTTAAGTGCACTTGAAGCTGATGTTTTCAAAGCTCAAGATGAAGCATTTAAATGGTGCGATACACCATACGCGTGCGGGGCAGATCACCTAAAAGAGGTCAAAGAAAGGGTGGCTAAATTTGCCGCAAAAGGAAGCCTTGGGCCGTTTGCAAATGCGTATTGGGGACATTCAACTTACAAATTTACCCCAGAACAAAACTTAATCGCTCTTAGCCACTACCTAGAGTGTTTAAGAGTTCAAAGAGTTGTCGCTCAAATGATGGCGATATTTGGTTCTAAAAACCCTCACCCACAAAGTCTAACTGTTGGCGGAGTAACTTGTGTGATGGATATTTTAAGCCCAACAAGACTAGCTGAATACCTTACTAAACTGCAAGAAGTTGGCGAGTTTATCAATAGGGCTTACTATGCAGACCTTGTGATGGCAGGCAGAGCCTATGCAAGTGAGCCAAGCGTAGTAAATGATGTGGGAGTGGCAAATTTATTCACTTTCAAAGAGTTTCAAATCTCTAAAAATGACTGGCTATTTGATAGCGGTATTATCCTAAATGGCGATCTCTCAAAAGTTTATGATATCGATGAGAGCAAAATCACTGAAGAGGCTACCCACTCATGGTATAAAAATGACGCACCACTTCATCCATATGATGGCGAGCAAGAGCCAAACTATACAGGCTTTAAAGATGAAATGACCTTAAATGCCAAAGGCGAGATGGAAAATACTAAAGTATTTGACACAGCTGGCAAATATAGCTGGATAAAATCCCCACGCTATGATGGTATGCCTATGCAAGTTGGCCCACTAGCTAATATCGTAGTAAACTACGCAAAAGGCAATAAATTTGTAGTCCCTGTAGTGGATAAATTCCTACACGACACAGGTCTTCCACTTACTGCGGTTCTTTCGACTCTAGGTAGAACTGCTTGTAGGATGATTGAGGCTAAGATAGTAGCTGACAATACCATAATCGCATTTAATAACCTAGTAGAAAATATCAAAAGTGGTGACACTGAAACTTGTGCCAAATACTCAATTGACAAAAACAAAGAATATAAAGGCCGCTATATAGGCAATGTTCCTAGAGGAACTCTAAGCCACTGGTGTAGGATAAAAGATGGTGTGATACAAAATTGGCAAGCAGTTGTCCCATCCACTTGGAACGCTTCACCAAAAGACGAAAAAGGACAGATGGGAAGCTATGAAGCGTGCTTGATAGGGGTTAAGATAGCTGATCTTACTCAACCTCTTGAAATTATACGCAAAATTCACTCATATGACCCTTGTATAGCGTGTGCGGTGCATGTGATGGATTATAAAGGCAACAAACTTGGTGAATACAAGGTAAGTCTGTAGGAGAGCAAAATGCAAACAAAAAATTTAACCCCTAGGAAAGCTGAGTATGAGTTTAGCATAGGCTTTCGTGCAACCCACTGGATAAGAGCATTTTGTATATTTGCACTTATTATTAGTGGATACTATCTAGCTTATGTTTTTACTAGCCCAGAAGTTAGTAGTGAGCCAGTGCTATTTATGCAAGCAAAGTTTAGATTTGTGCATTTGGTAGCAGGCTTTATAATGATAGGAGCAATTATATTTAAAACTTATCTTTTTATTTTTGATAGCTTAAGCAAAAAAGAAAGAGTGAGTGTAAGTGACTTTTTTAGTCCAAAAGTATGGTGGGATCAGATCAAATACTATCTTTTTTTAGGCGATCACCCACACCTTAAAGGGGCTTATAATCCACTTCAATTTATCGCATATATTCTTTTTTATGTAGTAGCGTTTTTTATCTGTCTAACAGGGCTTATTCTTTATATCCATGTATATCATCACGGACTTGGCGGAGTGCTTTATGAAGTTTTGAGACCTATAGAAATGCTTTTTGGTGGGCTTGCAAATGTTAGAGTGGTTCATCATATCTGTATGAATATCATTATGGTATTTATAGTAGCCCATGTTTATATGGCTGTGTTTAATGCTATAAAAGGCAAAGATGGTGCGATGGACGCTATTGTTAGCGGATATAAATTTCCAAAAGAGTAAAAATTGAAATTTTTAGTTTTAGGTATTGGAAATGTGCTTCTTTCAGATGAAGGAACTGGCGTTCATCTATGCAATCTACTAAAAAACAACTACAAATTCTCTCACTCTACAAACTCAATTGAGTTTGTAGATGGGGGAACTTTGGCTATGGCTTTAACGCCTATAATTGCAAAATTCGATCAAGTTTTGATGATTGATTGTATAGCGGCTGATGACGCAAAGATTGGAGATGTGTTTTTCTTTGATTTTGCAGATGTTCCACCAAAAATAAATTTTGGTGGTTCAGCCCACGAGATGGAGATGCTTCAGACATTAGAGTTTATGGATATAGTAGGTGATAGACCCCCAACTATGGTGCTTGGAGTTGTTCCAAAACGCATAGTTCCTATGACTTGCAAGCTTAGTGATGAGCTTATAAGCTCATCGAGAATTATGGAAAAAAAGGCGATTTCATATATAAAATCACTCGGCTTTAGTGTAGAAAAAGTAGATGATAAAAATATTCAAGAGATAGCAGATGAGTTTGAAAACGGTAGTCTTTAAGTTTGAATATTTAAGTAGCAATGGCGTTTTGGAATACTTTTTAGGGTATTATGCAAAGCGGTTTAATATGCAGTTTGCTATGCAAAAAAGTGGAAAAAATTTGAGTTTTTTTGTAAGCGGAAGTGAAGATGAGCTTTTGAAATTTAGCGATAATGCGATGATAAATATTCCAAATTCTATCTTTTTATCACGTAGTAGTGTTGAAATTTATGAAGATGAGCTTCCAAACAGCTCATATCAAATCTCTAATCTTAAGTTTAATAATATCACCCCAAGCGTTGTCAAATCATATATAAAAAAGGATTTTGTAGAGAATGAATTTGGTATTTTGAGTGAAATTTGCATTTTAAAACAAGATGAAAATTTAGGCGAAAGCTTGCTTAATATTACCAAAGAAAATTTCAGCAAAACTTTGGATGAGTTAAAACTCAAGCTTCTTCACAACCAGCCAGTTAGCCTAAAATGTGGTGATAGTAGTTTAAAGTTAGTAGCGAGTATTGATTTTAAGGCCAGCTATCTTATGCCAACTAGTGCGTTAAATATCTCTAAAATTTTCGTCGCAAAAGATGAAGAGCTTATTATTTTAAATAGCTATGAAAAGCCTATTTTAAACTTAAGAATTAGTAATGTCTTTAGAAAAAATAGCACCGAAATTCCAACATATTTTGATATCAAAATGGCAGATGATCTATTTTTGTTCGCACTTTTAAACTCACTAAAAGATGATGGAATTGATTTTGTGAGCATATTTTCAGATTGCAAAGAAGAGACAAAAGTGAGCGTTTTAAAAGATAGAGTTTTGATTTTAAAAAGTGATAAATTCAATCAAATTTTATATCCACAAGCTCAAAAACCAAAAGATTATCTGCAAATTTCACTAAATAAAAAAGGTGATGATGAGATTTCACTTATTCATATAGAGAGCAAAATTCCACTTCTAAAGCTTAGAATACCTTTGAGTTTTGATGAAATTTATGCCGAGATAAAATCTGATGAAGTTGGCTCAAAACTGCTTGATAACTTTACAAAAGAGTTTGAGCTTGCACGTGGCGAACTAAAGCAAGACAATAGCTTTTGTGCACTTTTTGATTTAATTAGCAAAGTGATTTTTGATAAAGACGCTAATTATTTGCTAGAGTGTGCCAAAAACAGCCTTGCTTCAAAAGGGCCTTTGGTGGATTTTAAAGGTGGCTTTGACGAGCCATTTAATATCTCAAAAACTCTAAGAAGTGCGATGAGTTATAAATTAGCTGGAGTTGATGACAACACCTTAAGTCTTGGGTGTATAGAGTCTTTAGCATACTTTTTAACTGGCGAAATCGCCAAAATTGAAGCTAGTTTTAAAGAGATCTATATAGATGGCGATTTGCTTGAAAATCAAAGATTTATAGGTGCTTTTTTAGAGCTGATAGATAAGAAATTCCAAATCAAACTTCCTTATGAAAACATATAAATTTGAGATTTTTGGGATAGTGCAGGGCGTTGGGTTTCGCCCTTTTATCTACTCTTTAGCTCAAAAGTGTGGCGTAAAAGGCGAAGTTTTTAATGACTCTCAAGGGGTTAAAATCATAGCAAATTTAAATGACCCAGTTAAATTTAAAGATGAAATTTTATCTCATTTACCACCGCTTGCAAGGGTTGATGAGATAAAATTTATTCAAGTTCAAAGCCAAAATTTCACAGAATTTAGTATCACAAAATCCAAAAACTCACTCAAACAAAATCCACTTCTACCAGATTTTGCAATATGTGATGAGTGCAAAAAAGAGTTTTATGACCCACAAAACCCACGCTATCACTATCCATTTATCAACTGCACAAACTGTGGCCCAAGGCTCTCAATCATCAAAACCTTGCCATACGATAGAACTAACACTACGATGGATAAATTTAAAATGTGTGAGTTTTGTTTGGGTGAGTATCAAAATCCCACTAACCGCCGTTTTCACGCTGAGCCAGTATCGTGCAAAAGTTGTGGGCCAAGCTTGCTATTTAAAACTAACAGCGGTGAATTGTTAGCCAAAAACAAAGACGCAATTATTGAGTGCATTAAAGCTATAAAAGATGGCAAAATAGTCGCTATCAAGGGACTAGGGGGGTTTCATCTAGTTTGCGACGCAACTAACGCTAACGCGGTATCCACACTTAGAGTTCGCAAAAATCGCCCAGACAAGCCATTTGCCATAATGTGCAAAGATAGCAAAATGGCATCTAAATTTGCTGAGATTTCCAAAGCTGAAGATGAGCTTTTAAACTCAAACATTAAGCCCATTGTGCTTTTAAAGCTTAAAAACTTTTTAGTTTTACCATCAAATTTAGCCCCAAATTTAAGCAGTATCGGTATTTTCTTGCCACCAACTGGGCTTCATCTGTTGCTTTTTGAGTATATAGATTTTCCACTGATTGCCACAAGTGCAAATATTAGTGGCGAACCAATTATCTATGATGAAAAAACTCTGCTTTCAAAGCTTAGCAAAGTGATTGATTTTTACCTTGACAACGATAGAGAGATTTTAACACCAAGTGACGATTCTATTGCGTTTATAATTGAAAATAATTTAACCGATAAAAACGCTATGTTTCTAAGAAACTCAAGAGGTGTTGCCCCCAAAATTTATAGGTCGAATTTTAAAGAAAAAGACACATTTTTAGCTCTTGGGGCTGAATTAAAAAATGAATTTGCTATCTACAAAGACGCTCAAATTTATAAAAGCCCATATATTGGCAATCTCAAAAATTTAGCTACACAGCAGAGATTTCAAAAAATGCTTGATATGTTTTGTGAAATTTACGATATCAAATTTGACGCGGTTATTGGGGATTTGCACCCAAGCTTTTGGAATACAAATGAGTTTGCAAAGATATGCAAAACCAGTCAAATTCCACTTTTCAAAGTTCAGCACCACTACGCACATCTACTCTCAGGGCTAATGCAAAACTCGCTTCTAAACTCAGGTAAAGAATTCCTAGGATTTTGTTTTGATGGGACTGGATATGGGGATGATGGCAAAATTTGGGGTGGTGAAGTGATGGTTTTTGATGAGTTTAATTATGAAAGAAAGTATCATTTTGATGAGTTTAAATTAATTGGTGGTGATAACGCTATCAAAAATCCTAAATTCCTACACTTTGCAATCACTCAAAAATACCAAATTTCAAACGATTTTGACTACAAATCGCTAAATTTAGCTAAAGCCTACGCAAAAACCACACTTTTTACAAGCTCACTAGGTAGAATATTTGACGCTTTTGGGGTAGAAATTTTAGGCGATATCAAGCCAACTTATGAGGCTCAAATTCCTATGATGTTAGATAAATTTTATGATGAAAATATAAGCGAAAATTATGAATTTAGCATAAAAAATGGCGTTATAATATACAAAAACGCTTTTTTACCATCCAAAGAAAACAAAAAAACAAAAGTGAGTAAATTTGTAAATTCAATCGCTAGCATTATGCTTGAAATCGCTCTTTTGGAGCAAAAAGATGTGATTTTGGGTGGTGGAGTTTTTGCAAATAGGGCTTTATTAACCAAATGCTTAAGATTATTTAAGCAAAATAGTATAAAATGTTATATCTCAAATCCAACAAACGATAGTTCCATCGCCTTAGGAGAATTGGCGTGGTATATCTGTAATAAAAGGTGAAAAAATGAAAGATGATGTTGTAAGATTTAGTGTTTCCTTGCCAGCAGTTTTAATGCAAACTTTGGATCAAAAAGTTGAGGAAAAATCCTCTACTAGAAGCGAATTTATAAGAGATCTTATTCGTCAAAAGATAGTTGATGATAAGTGGAATGGCGATGAAGATGGGCTTATAGGAGTTTTGAGTGCTGTTTATGATCACCATCAAAATGATCTTGTGAGTAAAAAAATGACACTCGAACACGGTGCAAATATAGATATAATTTGCACCACCCATATTCATATTGATCACACAAACTGTCTTGAAATTTCGGTTTTAAAAGGCAATAACAATTTAATCAAAGCGTTTTATGACAAAATTTCAGGGTTAAAAGGCATAAAATTTGCCGAACTTTCAAAAATAGCAATACCAAATAAATAAAGGAGAAAATATGTGTAAAGATTGCGGTTGCAGTATGGGCAATGAGAGCCACGAACATAGTCACGCTCACTCACATAACCACGCCCATCCAAGCTTAAATGAGACAAAAACAGTAGAAGTTATAACTAAAATTCTATCCAAAAACGACGAAGAAGCAGCTCACAATAACGCTCATCTAAATGAAGCGGGGGTGTTTTGTATAAATTTAATGAGTAGCCCAGGAAGTGGCAAAACCTCATTATTAGAAAGAACAATCAAAGAAAGTGGCTACAAAATAGGAGTAGTTGAGGGCGATCTTGAGACTAATAAAGACGCCGATCGTATTATCAAAGCGGGTGCGAAAGCTCATCAAATCTCAACAGGACAAACTTGCCATTTAGACGCATTTATGGTGCACGAAGGACTTCATCATCTGCCGCTAAAAGAGCTTGATATAGTTTTTATAGAAAATGTTGGCAACCTAGTGTGTCCGGCTAGCTACAGCCTTGGTGCTCACCTTGACACGGTGCTTTTAAGTGTGCCAGAAGGTAGCGATAAAGTAGCAAAATATCCGGTAATGTTTAGAAAAGCTGATGTGCTTATTATCACCAAAATTTCGCTTATAGAGCATTTTGATTTTAATATTGAAGAGGTCAAAAAAGAGGCTAAAAAGCTCAATCCAAAAGTTGATATTATCACCCTTGATAGCCTAACAGGCGAAGGCTTTGATAAGTGGCTTAAATATCTTAAACTCAAAAAGGAGTTAAGCTAATGTGTCTTAGCATACCATCAAAAATCACTAACATTGATGAGAATAATTTCGCTACCGTGGATACGCTAGGCGTTAGCCGTGGAGTTAGCTTAGATTTGATTAGCGAGCCTTTGAAAGTAGGGGATTATGTGCTTATTCATGTAGGCTTTGCAATGGAAAAAATAGATACCAAATCCGCCCTTGAAAGTTTAGAAATTTATAAGCAGATCGCCAAAGAGATGGAGAGTGGCGAGATACCACCAAACGAAGGCGATTTGGGACTATCGGCTATGAAAGAATAATTTGATGGATCTTATAAATGATTTTAGAGACAAAGAGTATGTTTTAGGCCTAGCTAGGCTTATCAATAAAAGCGTAGTTAAACCCATAAATATAATGGAAATTTGTGGCGGTCACACGCACTCTATTATGAAATTTGGGTTACCCGATCTACTCGATAAAAAGATAAATTTCATCCACGGACCAGGATGCCCTGTATGCGTAATGCCAATGGAGCGAATCGATGAGGCTATAGAGTTAGCAAACACTGATGGCGTAATACTTTGCACGCTTGCGGATATGATCCGCATACCAGGAAGCAATAAACAAACTCTAGCTAAGGCTAGGGCTAGTGGCAAGGATATAAGAGCTCTTTATACGCCACTTGACGCACTCAAAATCGCCACTGAAAATCCGCAAAAAAAGGTAGTATTTTTTGCCATAGGGTTTGAAACTACAACGCCAATGACCTGTGTTTTGATTCAAAAAGCACTAGAACTAAAACTAACAAATCTATTTTTTCATATTAATCATGTCACGGTTCCAAATACCATAAAAGCTCTACTTGATGATAAAGATAATCAAATAGACGCATTTTTAGCCCCATCTCATGTTAGTGTAATTACAGGTTATGAAGTTTATAAAAATCTAGCCAAAATCTATCACAAACCCTTTGCAGTGAGTGGTTTTGAACCAGTTGATATACTTGATAGCATTAGAGATTTAATCACCCAGCACCAAAATGGCTCATATGAAGTTTTTAATGAATATAGCAGAGTTGTTAGCAAAAATGGCAACCAAAAGGCCAAAGAGCTGATAGATAAATTCTTAACCCCATCAAGCTTTAAATGGCGTGGGCTTGGTGAAATCCCAAATAGCGGATATGAGCTAAAAAGCGAGTTTGATTTTATAAATGCCAAAAAAGTCTTTAAGCTCAATATCGCCCCAGCCAAAGAAAACAGAGCCTGTATTTGCGGTGAAATTCTAAGGGGCAGGGCAAAGCCATATGAGTGCAAGGTTTTTGGCAAGGTTTGTAATCCACAAAACCCAGTAGGATCTTGTATGGTCTCAAGCGAAGGGGCTTGTGCGGCGTATTATAGGTATAAAAAATTAGATGAGCTATGTAAATAATTTAGAACTTGAGCGACAAAAATTCCTAAAACAGGCTATTTGGACACCAGAGTTTTATTTTATAATTTTTTTGATTGTTTTGTTTTTATCTATTTTAATTGTGAATTTCTTATATGATATGTTTCCATCTTTAAGATTTACATCAAGATCTAAACTTGATATGTATACATTTACATTTATAGCGGTTTTTGGTTTACTTTTTGTTTTCGTTAATCTTTTTGTGATTGATTTTAAAGAGAAAAAACTTGAATTTGCAAATTTTATTAAAGCAAAAATCATATCTTCAATGCTTGATCCATCCTACAAATATGACCCAAAAGCGGGACTTGGTAGCAAATTTATCAATAACACTGGAATTTATGCTAGTGCATTTTATATCACGCACGATTTGATAATGGGCATTTATAACGGCGTGAGATTTATAGTTGAAACTTTCAAAGAAGAAAGAGATTATTCAAATGATACGGTTGGCAAACTAATAAACCTTGCATATCAAGCCAAATACGAACTCTCTAAATTTAACGGCTTGATATCGGGGATAAAATCAGATAAAAATTTCACTTCAAAAACGATAGTGGTGGATAGAGCGTTTAATACCAAAATAGACGGCAAAGTTGAGATTTTAGGTAACACTACTTTTAATGATGAATTTAGAGTTTTTAGTGATAATCCAGCCGAGACAAGGTATTTGTTAAGTTTTGTAGATATAGAAAAGATACTTAAATTTCAAAGCGAGATAGCCCTTGGCAAGGCGAGTTTTGCGTTTATAGATGGTAAATTTTATCTATTTTTAAACGGACTACATTTTAACTATGAACCATCTCTAACTCTAGTTATAAACCCAAAAAAAATTGAAAATTTTGTAAATAATATCAACAAAACTATAGCTTATATTGACTTTTTTAAAGATACAAAGGATAAAAATGGATAAGATACTTTTAAGCCACGGTGGTGGCGGACAAGAGATGAATGAGCTGATAAATGAGACGATCTTTAAGGCTTTTGATAATGAAATTCTAAGGCTTACAAATGATTCCGCAATTTTAAAAATGAGTGAATTTGATAGTAGCGAGATGGCTTTTACGACTGATTCGTTTGTAGTTAAGCCACTATTTTTCCCAGGTGGAGATATCGGTAAAATCGCAGTTTGTGGGACGATAAATGACCTAGCAATGGTTGGAGCTGAGGCTAGATATTTGAGTTGTGCTTTGCTAATTGAAGAGGGTTTTAGTCTAAATGAGCTTAAGATTATATTAAGCTCTATGGCCAAAGAGTGTGCTAAAAATGGTGTAAAAATAGTCTGTGGCGATACAAAAGTGCTTCCAAAAGGTGGATGCGATGGGCTCTTTATCAATACAAGTGGAATTGGCAAGATTGTAGCTAGTGGAATTTGCACAAGCTCGCTAAAAGTGGGGTCTAAGATTTTGTTAAGTGGCGATATTGCAAGACACGGAAGCGTAGTGATGGCTTTAAGAGATGAGTTTGCACTAAGTAGTGAGCTACAAAGTGACTGCAAAAGCCTAAAAAGCGTAGTTTTAGAGCTAATAAACAGCGGAATAAAGCCACTATGCCTAAGAGACGCAACTCGTGGTGGAATTAGTGCGGTGCTAAACGAATGGGCGAATTTTAGTGGCTTTGAGATAGCTTTGCAAGAAGAAAAGATAAAAATCAGCGATGAAGTGATGGGAATATGTGAGCTTTTGGGCTTTGAGCCATATGAACTAGCAAACGAAGGGACTTTCGTGCTTGCTATAGAGCCAAAAGATGAAGAAAAGGCTTTAGAGATTTTAAGAAGCTTTGATAAAAATGCAAGTTGTATCGGCGAGATAGTTAGTGATAAAAGCACGGTTGTTACTATCACCAACCCATACGGTGCAAGTAGAGTTTTAATGCCACCAAGAGGCGAACTACTTCCAAGGATCTGCTAATGCACGAGTTTAGTTTAGTAGCAAATATTATAGAACTTAGCGAAGAAAACGCTAAGAAAAATGGAGCATCAAAAGTCGATGAGATAGTCATAAAAGTTGGCAAGTTAAGCGGTGTTGAGCCACATTATCTTGAGAGTGCATTTGAGTTTTACCGCTTAAATAGCCCACTTTGCAAGGACGCAAAACTTAGCATAAATCTGCAAAATATAGTCGTTGAATGTAAGGAATGTGGGGCAAAATCCACACTTTTGCAAAATGAGTTTTTATGTCCCAAATGCTCTTCAAGCAACCTTGAAGTGATTGACGGCGAAGATATGTATTTGATGAGTTTGGTAATGAGCTAAATTTATAAATTTGCAAATTCCGTGTAAATTTAGTTAAATTTATGTATTTTTAACGAAATTGATTTATAAATTTAATGATCTAAATTATACTTTGCTTTTATTTATAATTCTTTCTTGCTATGATTTAGTAGTAATGGGGTGATATTCATTAAAATATTTTTAGTCAATTTTATAAGCTTTTATTTCTAACATATCTTTTAATAAAATAGGGCAGCAATACTCTAAAATCTAAAATCAAATAATACTTCGCATAATTTTATGTATTTCAATCTAAATTTTATCTATCTTATTTTAATACAAAATTTTATATCTATTTTAGTAAATTTATACATAAATATCTATGGATAACTTTCAATCATTCAAAAGGTAAAGTCTAACAAATTCCTATATATCGAGCTTATATGAGTATAAAGAGAATAGTGCTTTTACAAATTAGTATTTATTTGAAAATTATAGTTTTCAATACTAAATTAGTAAAATAGCTTGTATTTTACTAAATCTCATAGTTTTATAAGTATTATTTTTGGTATTAATTTGTGTATATTTATCAATTTTAAGATTGAATTCATTATCAAAATATTGACAAGATTTTAGAATCTTGATTGGTATTGTTTTTAACCCAGTAGTAAATTAAATATTTTAAATTGATCAATTTTAAAATTAGCTTTAAAGTTTTATACAAAAACATCACTGCCCTATTTTAAGTTTGCATTTAAATTTCTATCTTGTATTTTATACTATTTTAAAATTTAGATACAAATTTAAAATTTAGATACAAATATTGTAGTATAGTAAATTTATAATTTTATAAGAAATATTTTTATTTTAAATTAAAGTGCTTTAAATTAAATATTGCAACAGATCTAGAGAAGAGAACTTGAGTATAGTTGCAACACATGAGAAAACTAAAGATTGCGATAGGCTTAGTTTATGATTTCAATCCCCTAGTAATCGGGGTAACTGTTGCAACCGCCTAAATTATTTTTAGTGATTGGGTTATATCATAATATATTATAAAATTCTTTAAGCAAATGCCCTAAATTTGCAAATTTAATAAAAAAAGTTAGAAAATACACCCTTTTATATAATCACTAACTTACCACTTTTGATTAAATTTAGCTTAAAGATACCTATCTATAGGTATTTGAAATTTTAAAAAGTTGGAAAATACAAAGCAATTTATTAAATTCATTGCATTCTCTAATTTTAAGTGGTTTATAAGTTTCAAGACACCCTTAAAATGGGAGTTTGAATCTTAACCAAAAACTAAAAGTTGGAAAATACAATCTGTAAAACTTAAAATTTATGCATTTTCTACAAGTTTATATTAGATTAAGATATGGAATCCCTACAAAATGGGCTTTTAAGAATTTCAAAAGTTGGAAAATCAAAAAAGGAATGGTTTTGATAATAGAAAAAAATATAAAATATATCATCAAGATTTAAAGTAAAAATAGTAAAAGTTTGAGTGATTTTAAAAATATCTCTCGCCAAATATTTTAAGGATTTGAATATAAAATATGTGTGTAGATTTAGGTGAATTTATGGCTATAAATTTTTAAAATAAAACCAATAAATTTATTCATAAATTTAGCACGAGCTAAAATTTACATAAAGCAATTAATATATAGGGTTTATAAGCCATAAACCCCACATTCGAAACTAAACAATCTCAAATTTATTCAAAAACTCTCTATCATCTTTTATTAGTCCTTTTTGAATGAGTTTATCAATTACCTCTTTGGTGCAATCAACCTCCAAAGGCCACTCTCTTTCATAACCTTCCCACTCAAATTTTGAAGTAGCGTCTATGCAAATTTGGTCATTATCTATGAAAATATCTCTAAGTGCGTCTATGTTATTAGTGATTCGCCAAACACTCATATAAAGGTTATTTATATTGTTTTTGATATCAAGAAAGATGAGAATTTTAAAGTGCTTTCTAAACTCCAAAAGCTTCTCAAATACGCTTTTAACCATCACAACTTTGTCGTAATTAATAAGCACAATAGGGTTTTTGGTATCAGTGAAATACTGCTTTAATGACAAAATATGGCTATCCATACTTTTAAACTTAACCAAAAGCTCTTCATCGCTTAGCAAATCGACACTATCTTTGCCACTTTGCATATCCACAGTTGCGTCAATTCCTAGTTTGCCACCATAGCAAGCGTTTGGACTAGCGTGATCTAGCTGATCGCACATTCCATCAGAAAACATTAAGCTTTGTGGGCTAATCCTATCCAAAACATATCTAGCAATTCCTTCATAATCCCTAAGTTTTGGTGCGTCTTTTGGCACAAAGATGGCGTGCTTGACAAAGCTCATCTGCCCAACCCCCCAAAAAGCGTGAGCGAGAGTCCTTGCGTGAGATGGGTATTTGGCATCCATTTTGGCTAAAATTAGATTGTGGAAAACGCCATTTTCAGGCATAGCATAATCAAGCAAATCATCCCCAGCTGTCATCCTAAATAGTGGGAAAAACACTCTTTCAGTTGCATAGCCCATATATTTATCTTCAAGTGGCGGTTTACCAACCACAGTCGCGTGAAATACAGGACTAGCCTTGCTTGAGATAGCACTAACCTCCATCACAGGAAAAGGCAGCACCGGTGTATAAAATCCTGTGTGATCGCCAAATGGCCCCTCAAGTTCGGTTCTACTAGAATCTACAAATCCCTCTATCACAAAGTCACTATCGTGTGGGATATAGATATCATTGGTTAGGCTCTTGACAAGTTTTGCCGGTGTTTTTCTAATAAATCCATAAAGCAGCAGTTCAAAAATGCCTTTTGGAAGCGGGGCTTGACCGCACCAGATATAGAGCGGATCGCCACCAATTGCTACAGAAACAGGCATTTTAACTCCAGCTTCTTTGTATTCATTGAAGAAATTTGCCCCATCTTTGTGAATTTGCCAATGCATACCAAGGCGATTTTTAGAGTAAATTTGAAGTCTATACATTCCTAAATTTTGCGTATCGCCATTTAAACTTTTGGTATAAACCTGTCCCATCGTGATGAATTTGCCACCATCATTTTCCCAAGTTTTAAGAACTGGAAGCTCATAAAGATCTACTTCATCGCCAAATTTAGCTATGCTTTGACACTCGCCTTTGGCTTTAAGCCGTTTGGTAAAGACATTTCTAAGAGAAAATAGATAAGTAGCAAAATCTAGCTTTTCTTTAAAAGATTGTGGTTTTTTGGGCTTTAATAAGGCTTCAATCTCACATGCTATCTCATCAGGCGTTTTGCCAAGGATGAGATTTAGTGCTTCAAAACTTCCAAAAGTATTTGTTAAAATCGGCGGAAATTTACGACCATCTTTATCTGTGGGATTAGTAAAAAATAGTGCCTTTGAGCTATCTTTTTTAACTTCAACATAGCTTAAATGCCCTATTTCTAGGTCTATGTCAAGCGGTTCATCGATGATTTTTAGTAAATTTGCGTTTTTGAGCTTTTCTATCCATTCACGCATTTACAGCTCATTTTCTGCCATCTCTAGGGCTCTTTGAAGTAGCTCTTTAGCACCTTTGGCGATAAACTCATCGGCTAGGCGTTTGCCTGCTATTTGATATTGATCCTTGCTAAAGGCTACTTCATCTTTGATGACCTCACTTCCATCAGAAAGCCCAACTATTACTCTAACAAGCACATGTCCGCCATCAAAATTTGCATTAATCCCAATAGGAACTTGGCACCCACCATTTAATCTAGCGACAAAATCTCTCTCTATTGTGGTTTCTATAATTGATTTTTCATCATTTATAAAATTTATAGCCTCTAGTATCTCTTTGTCATCCTTGCACTCTATACCAAGTGCACCCTGCCCCATCGCAGGTATCATTTTGTTAGTTTCAAAAGGCACTACAAATTTAGCTTCATTTTCGAGCCCAAGCCTTTTAAGTCCTGCATAAGCTAGTATAATCGCGTCAAATTCACCCTCTTTTAGCTTCCTTAGTCTGGTATTGACATTACCGCGAAGCGAGATGATATTTAGATCTGGGCGAAGTAAGAGAAGCTGCATACGACGCCTAAGAGAAGTGGTGCCAACTCTAGCGCCTTTTGGTAGAGCTTCAAGGCTTGAGAAGTTTTGACTCACAAAACTATCTCTGACATCCTCTCTTTTGCTTATCGCACCAAGGATTAAACCGTTAGGAAACTCAACTGGCACATCTTTTAGACTATGCACTGCTAGATGGCTCTCTCCCCTTAGTATACTCTCTTCAAGCTCTTTGGTAAAAAGTCCTTTGCCCCCTATTTTGGCAAGTGGCGTATCAAGAATCACATCACCTTTGGTTTTTATACTAAGGAGTTTGACTTTTATGCCGTGCTTTTTTTCAAGTTGTTTTTGGATAAATTCGCTTTGCCACATAGCTAATGCACTTCCCCTTGTGGCTATAGTTAGATCTTTCATTTCTTCTCCTTTTCTATGATTTCTACATCTATTATCTCATCTTTATCATAATAAGTAGTGTTTTTAAAATTTGAACTATTTTGAGCGTTTGGTCTGCTAAAAAGCTTATAAAGAATTATCACCGCTGCAACTATATCGGTTGCAATGCCAGGTATCATCAGTAATACCGCTACAAATGCGTAGCTTAGCCCGCTATCAATGCTAAATATTATACCTGCTTTTTTGCTTAAATTTGCAAATATTAAAACCCCAATTATAAAAGTTATTAGGCTCTCAAGCAAAAATGCCCCAAAGCTAACGCTAAATATAAAAATCAGCGAAACTACAGCCTCAACGACAAAAAATGGCAAAAATAGTCTATTTAGCATATCTCTTTTATAGCTTCTAAAGCTTCATCTTTGTTAAGAGTGGTTTTGGTTAAACCATCTCGCTTCACTAACTCAACCGTAGCGTTTTTTAACCCTTTGCCAATTATAAGTGCGTAAGGAAATCCCATCAACTCAAACTCACTCATCTTTACGCCAAATCTTTGGTCTCTATCATCAAATAGCACTTTTTTGCCATCCTTAATCAAAGTGTCATAGATAGAGCTTGCAAACTCTATCTGCTCTTTATCTTTGACATTTGAGACGATAATCTCAATGTCAAATGGCGTTACGCTTTTTTGCCAAATAATGCCCTTTTCATCGTTGCTAGCCTCAACCATTACAGCCATTAGTCTGCTTACGCCTATGCCATAGCAACCCATCATAAATGGAACTGCTTTACCATTTTCATCCAAAAATTTAGCATCCATAGGAACTGAATATTTATCTTTTAGTTGAAAAATGTGTCCTACTTCAACTCCTTTGCTAGAACTTAGTCTAGCACCACATTTTGGGCACAAATCACCCTGCTTTACTTCAACCAAATCAGCAAATCTATTTTCGTTGAAATTTACCACATTAAAGCCGATGAAATGATAATCTTTTTGGTTTGCACCACAAATCAAATCTCTAGCGTCTTTTAGTTCACTATCTATATAAAAATTAACTTCTTGTGGAAGTCTTGCAGGGCCGCAATACCCAGCTACAAGGCCAACTTTTTCTATCTCATCAGCACTCAATTCACCAAACTCAAGCCCACCACACGCACTTAATGCTTTAATCTCTTGAAGCTCATCATCCCCACGCACGAAAAATACAACTATCTCAGAGCTTTTTTCAAAGACAACCTTTTTAATCACAGCCTTAATAGTAAAAAATGGATCAATTCTAAAAAAGTGAGCCAATTTGTCGATGGTATCGATATTTGGTGTGTAAAATTTATTAAAGCCATTTGAGTGAGGTGCCTCTCCATCATACTCTCTAGGCTTTCTTTTGGCTGCTTCGACATTGGCTGCATAGTTGCAACTCTCACACGCTATTATGTCATCTTCGCCGCTACTAGCCAAAACCATAAATTCCTTACTTCCACTTCCACCTATCGCACCGCTATCGGCCTCAACTACTCTAAAATCAAGCCCTAAACGAGTGAAAATTTTAGAATAAGTTACTTCCATCAAATCAAACTCACGCTTTAAATCCTCATAGCTAGAATGAAAACTATATCCATCTTTCATTATAAACTCACGCCCTCTTAAAATCCCAAATCTAGGTCTAGCCTCATCTCTAAATTTGGTGTTGATCTGATAGATATGCACAGGAAGTTGTTTATAACTTGTAACTCTATCTTTTATCATATTTACAGCACTCTCTTCGTTGGTTGGACTTATGACAAAATCATTTTCTTTTCTATCTTTAAAACGCAAAAGTTCCTTGCCATAGACACCAAATCGCCCACTTTGCTTCCAAAGCTCACCCGGAGTTACTAAGCTAAAAGTTACTTCATTAGCCCCAGCTCTATTCATCTCTTCACGCATAATTTGTTTGATATTTGCAAGCACCATCTCACCAAGTGGCAAATAGTTATAAAGTCCGCTGCCTGTTTGAGCGATATAACCAGCTCTAATTAAGAATTTATGACTAGCAAGAACTGCGTCTTTTGGTGCTTCTTTGGTTGTTGGAGCAAAAAGTTTGCTAAATTTCATCTGTTTCCTTTTTATATATTTTCAATACTATATTTTTCATCATCTTCATCTATTTCTAGCTCAAAAATCTCTTTTAGAGTGTCGCTCTCATCGCTATTTGTGATATTTTTTAAATTTATCGTTGGCCTGTGCAAAAACGCCTTAAAAACCTGATGAATAAGCTTTCTTGACTCTTCAAGGTCTGATGATTTTAAATAGCCTTTTTTGATAGCCTTTTCAAGCTCACTCTCGGCGGTATCTTTAGCTTTTTGACGAAGTGCTTTGATGATTGGAGTTGAGGCTAAAGACTGAATATACTTAAAAAATAGCGTAGTATCTTTGCCTACAATTGAGTATGCAATCTGAGCTTGTTCCTCTCTTAAAGCGAGATTAAACTTAACTATCTCTTCTAAATCATCAACGCTATAAACCTTGATCTTCTCATTTTCACTCACGCTAATATCTCTAGGGACGGCTATATCAAAAAAGTATCTATTAAACTTAACCTCTTTGATTATGTTATCTGTGATAACAGGGTAGTTTGCAGAGGTTGCACTAAAAATCACAGGGCATAAATTTACAAATTTCTCAAGCTCATCAAATGGCTGAATTTCTATATCATATTCTAAATTTTCTTTGAGCTCAAATGCCCTTTTTTGGCTTCTATTGATAAGAGTAATATTTGCTCCAGCATTTATTAGATTTTTGCAAGTTAATTCACTCATCTCACCAGCACCCACAACTAGGACATTTACGCCATTGAATGAGCCAAAAATCTCTCTAGCTTTGCTAACTGCAACACTTGAAACTGAGACTGGATTTTTAGAAATTTGAGTTTGATTTCTTACTTTGGCTGCAGTTTTGAAGGCGAAATTTATCGCTCTAGTTAGATTAATGCCTACTGTGTTTTGTGCTTTTGCAAAATAAAATGCGTCTTTAATTTGTCCGACTATCTGAGTTTCACCAACTACTAAGCTATCAAGCGAACTAGCCACCAAAAACATATGGTGAATCGCCCCGCTTCCTTCATAAATATCAGCTCTTTCTTCAAGTGCGCTAAAGCTAACCCCACTAAGAGCTGAAATCGCTTTGAAAATATACTCTGTAGCTTTAGTAGCTTCGCCAACAAAGGCAAAAATTTCAACTCTATTGCAAGTATTTATCACCATAACTTCATCAATGTTTAAATTTGAAGCAATTAACCTTAGAATTTCTCTTTTTTTATTGATATCCGTAAAAGCAAGTCTCTCTCTTATGGCAATGTCTGTGTTTTTATGAGTGAAACTTACATTGAGATATTGCATTAAAACTTCCTATCTACAAGGTTTGAAACTATATTGACAAGCTCTTTATCATCGTATTTACTAACTTTTTGAATGGCTAAATTTGCGTATGATTTAGCCTCGTTGTAGCACTTTTGGATGATATTAAACTCGTTAAATTTATCCTTGATAAACTTAATCTCATCTTTATTTAGCTCTTTTTTAAAAAGAGATTTAAGCTTTTGTTTAGAAGCAGTATCCAAAACTTCATAAAGGTAGATAAATGGTAAAGTTGTCTTACCCTCTACAAAGTCACTAAATGCTGGTTTGCCTAAGGTTTTATCATCAGAAGTTACATCTAATAGATCATCGATTATTTGAAATGCTATACCTAAGTTTTTACCATATTCTCTAAAATCATCAGTGTCAAATCCAACTAAAAACGCCGCACTCTCACAGCAACTCTCTATCAAAGCCGCAGTTTTATAGTATATCATATCAGTGTATTTTTGCTTGTTTTCATTGAAGCTTTGACTTAAATTAGCGTCCATCAACTCACCTATGCTGATATTACAGACCGCGTCCGCTACACTTTGGGCGATAAATTTATCATAACTTACAAGATTTTTATAACCTAAGGTGTATAAAATATCCCCTAGCATTATCGCATTTTTAGAGCCAAAAGTAGCATTTGTGGATGGTTTGCCACGCCTTGTGTCGCTCTCATCAATCACATCATCGTGAAGCAAGCTAGCTGCGTGAATCATCTCTATAATCGCACACAACTCAAGTGTGATTTTGCTTTCGCCTGCGATTTTGGCGATAAGTTTGGATCTAAGCTTTTTGCCTGAGTTTATCGTCAAAAACATCTCATAAGATTTATCATAATTTAAAGCTTTAACTTGCTTACGCATAAGTGCGTCAATTTGGTCTAAAAATCCCATTTTTTTCCTTGAATATACTCAAAATAAACTATAATTTTAGCTTACTTTATATTAAAAATCAAATAAAATCAAATTTCTCTTAAAATTTGGCTTATTTTCTCAAACGCCTCTTTTGGATTTTTGGCAATATGGGGCGAATTTATCCCATCACCAAATCCCCACCAAACTTGCAAATAAGGCATTCGTGCGTTGATTGCAGCGAGTTCATCTTTTTTACTATCGCCTACAAAAACAGCCTTTGATGAGTTAAAATTTTCTAAAACCTTATAAAGCATAGTTGGGTCTGGTTTTTTAGGAATTAAATCACTGCTTCCTATTATAAAATCAAAAATTTCAAAAATCCCATTTTTTCTTAATATCGCTTCAAGCGTCTCATCAGGGGCATTGCTAGCTAAAGCTAGCTTATAACCAGCACTTTTGCAAGAGTTTAAGAGCCAATCCACACCATCATAAACGCGTGCAAATTTAGCGTAATTTTCTTTGAAAGTTTTTTCAAATTTTATCAACTCGTTTTGACTTAGGCTCTGCACACTATAGAGTTCAAAAACTGAGTTTAAGTTTGGGTCATTTACGATTTTGACTATCACATCGCCACTAAGTTCGCTTAAATTTATGAGTTTTCTAAAGTTATTGACAGTCACAGTTATTGCTTCTTTGCTATCAATAACAGTGCCATCCATATCAAAAATTGCTACCATCATTATCCTTTTTTGTGTTTTGTTAGAAGTAAATTTTTAAGTAAAAAGCATATTATGCAAAGCAAAGAACAAAACATAAATGCCCTACTAGCACCAAATTTAGCCGTAAAAGCCCCAGCTATCATCGCCCCAAAAGGCACCGAACCTTGAAAGGCAAGAGAGTATATACTCATCACCCGCCCACGAAATTTATCGTGAGTTTTATACTGAACTAGCGAGTTTAGGCTCGCTGTAGTCATCACAAATCCAAATCCTGTAAGCATCAAAAATACACTAGCTACCACAAAGCTATTACCAAGACCTATAAAAGCCAAAAATATAGCCACCACAAAAGGCATTATATACACGACATTTTTAACAACCTTACCAAGATACGCCATCGTCAAAGCCCCAAAAAACGAGCCAATCCCAAGAAATGACATAAGATAACCAAAGGTTTTCTCGCCACCTCCAAGGCTAAATTTAGCAAAAGCTGAAACTGTAATATTGTAATGAGGCAAAAACATCGACATTATAAGTATAGTAAGAATGCAATTTAGGATGATTTTTTTGCGTTTGACATACTCAAGCCCTTGCAAAATAGAAAAAATTATCCCATCATAAGAGCCACTTTTTTGAATAGTATGAATTGGGGTTATAAAAAATAGGCTTATCAAAATTGCCCCAAAACTGATAGCATTAATCAAAAAGCAATACCCTATCCCAAGAGCTGCTATCACAATCCCAGCCACAGCAGGCCCCAAAACTCTAGCTAAATTAAAAGACATTGAATTTAGTGCTATAGCATTTGGCAAGTGTGATTTTTCGCCAACTATTTCATAGACAAAAGCGTGTCTAGCCGGTGCGTCAAAGCTATTGCAAATTCCATTAAAAAACGCCAAAACTAATATAAGCGGATATGATTCAAAGCCCAAAAATACCATTAGCGTAAATCCCAAAGCCACAAGCATTAGCCCTATTTCAGCGGCTATTAAAATGCTTTTGGTATTTGCTCTATCTACAAATGCCCCGCTAAAAAGCGACAAAAAAAGTGGTGGCAAAAACTGCATAACTGCCACTATACTAACCAAAAATGGATCGTTTGTGATAGACAAAGCAAGCCACGGCTGAGCGATGGTTTGCATCCAAGAACCTATCAACGAGACATTCATACCAGCCCAGTAAATTCTGAAATTTTTGAATTTTAAAGATATAAAAGTGTTTTTTATCGCTGTAATCATTAGATGATGATAGCTAAATTCTTATTTAAATTTGATAAATTTCAAATTTTATTGTTTGAATTTGATAAATTAAAAAATAGTCATAAATAAATATCGTTTGTAACACATTTAACATTATCAAATATAATAGCATGAATTTTTACAGAAAGGATTGAGTCATGAGTGACACAAAAAAGAGCTTTGTAATCGATAAACCTCATACAGATGTGAGTTTTAAAGTCAGGCATATGGGTATTAGCAATACCAAAGGCAGATTTGATGAGTTTAGAGCAAATATTGAGTTTGATACCTGCACTTTAAGCTTACTTGAAGCTAATATAGATATAAACTCTATAAACACAAGCAACAAAACAAGAGACAATCACCTAAGAACTGCTGATTTTTTTGACGCTGATAAATTCCCTAATATGAAGTTTAAAATGACAGAATTTATCCCAAAAGATGATGATGAAGGCGTAGTAAAAGGCGAACTAACTATCAAGGATAAAACCTTGCCAGTTGAGCTTGAGTATGAGTTT
>JALFKC010000022.1 GCA_022775765.1 Campylobacter sp.
GTTTTTATAATGCCTAAAGATATTTTAGAAAGACATGAAATTTTATTAAAATTTACAGAATTTATGGCTGGATATTTTCCAAATATATCAGTTTTTAGCAATGCAAGTTCTCTACCACAAGTAGTAGCTTTTTATACAGCTATAATGTGGGTAGTTGGAATTATTTTGTTTTTAATATTTTTTATAGGCTTATTTATTACTTTTCTAAAAGAATTAAAGGAAAATACTCCAATTTTCAAAAAAGAATATGGTATTTTTTTTATACTATTTTTGTGTTATTTGGGCTTTTCTGTATTTTATCACTATTTTGTAGGAGATTTATCAACTTCTCGTTTTACTATATACACAAATTTTAGATTTAAAATTTTTATTATGATAACTACTTTTCAAACTGGAGCTAGTTTATTTCTTGCGGGTAGTTTATATATAGTTGCATCTTGGGTGCGTAGAATAATTTATAAAATTAAAAGGAGTTAATTATGAATGAAGTTGTAAAATTAGATGAAATTGAAGTTTGTGCTAGTTCTGACCTAGATGATAACTCAACAGGGTGTCCTAAGGAAAAAGAAAGCATTGGTGGTCCTGGATTTGGAGACTGGGCAAGTGGTGTAGAAAATGGTGCTGGTTTTTTAAAAGATGGTAAAGGCTTGGCTGAATTTTTTGAGATTTTAGGTAAGAAAGCTTCTAAAATTCCAGATATTTTAGATGTTGTAAAAGCATTTGATTCAAATGATACAGGCTATGAACTTACAAAAACTGCTTCAAAAATTTGGGTTGGTGGAAAAGCGGCAATATGGGGTTCTGTTGGAGCAATACAGCTTGTAATGAACACACCTTTTCTTCCTAAGCATCCATATTTTCTTGGAGCAGTTGCTTTGATGGGTGGTGCTGTTGGTGCATGGAAAGGTTCCGAAGCAGTTGAGAAACTTTTTGACCACCTTAAAAGTTGGGGTGATAGTCTAGGTGATAGAGAAAGAAGTTATTCAGAATATCAAAAAGAATTTCAAAAGTGCCTTATAGATTTTGATAATAAGATAAAAGACTATCCTATAGAGCCACTTCCTGATGATCCGTTTGGTAGAGAGGCTTTCTTTGAGATGATGAAAGTCTTTGATAAAAACTATGTTATCCCATGCCATAATGAATGTAAAACTTCATCTATTGATATATCTTTTCCAACTGCATATGAAACTGATGGTATTATGGTATTTGAAATAAAATTATCAACTCCCCTTGATGATAATCTTGAGCTTCACATAAAAACCATGGATGGAAGTGCTAAGGCTGGTGAGGACTATGAAGAAAAAGTAAATGATATTATAACCATACCAGCAGGAGAAACAAGCTATAAATATAGTATAAAATTAGGTGCTGATAATAAATATGAAGGCGAAGAATTATTTGCTTTATTTGCAGAGATAAAAAATGATGCCATAATTAAAAAATACAACTTAAAACCTACAACTGTAAGTGTCGGCACCATCCTAGACTTCCCACCTGAAGAGTGCCCAACAACACCTAAACCAAACATTAAACCTATATCTCTTAACTTGCCACCAACTCCAGTATATCCAACTACAAGTAGTGGAGGTAAAAGCTATGGTGGAGGTAGTAGTGGATATTATGGTGGTGCTTATAGTATCGGTGGATACTATCCATCAACTCCATCTAAACCAAGCTTACCTAATATCCCATATATAGAGTGCTATAATGAACCATATCTTAACTCTATGATGATAGTTAAACTACCATCATTAAATTCTGCAAGAAGTATGGTAGCTTTAAACTATATGTCTAAAGATAACTCATTTAATCTATCATCTCCTTTACTAAAAGATAGTTTAAGCCCATCATCACTAAACCAATTAAATCTATCAACTTTAAACTCATCAACTATAAAACAATCAAATTTAAATTTAAATCCATTAAACTCAAATTTAAACCATAATACTTTAAATTTAAATAATACTACTTTAAACAACACTTCAAATTCAAATTCTTTAAACACACCAAGTTCTACTTTAAACAATACAAATACTTTAGACTCAACCAATTCAAACTCTAATAAAATTTACTTTGATATGAACTCTGATGGCTTTAAAGAAAGAATGATAGAGTGGATGAGTGATGATGAAGCAGTATTAGTTCATGATATAAATAATAATGGCTTAATAGATAATGGAAGTGAAATACTAGGCAATAACTACATATCAAACTTAACTAACTCTAAATCAATAGATAGCTTTACTTTACTTAAAGAGTTTGATACAAACAAAGATGGAGTAATAGATATAAAAGATAAAAGAAGTCTTGCATTATGGCAAGATAAAAATAAAAATGGCATAACTGATGAAGGAGAATTAACTTATATAGGAGATACTAACTCACCAATTAAAAATATATCTATAAATCCACTTGATACATTACTAAGTGCTTATGATAGAAATCATGACTTCAGTATTGATAATAAAGATACTATCTATAACTATATCTACTATAAAGATAACTTTGATAACTCAATAGAACTTTATATCTATGGTGATGATAATGCTAAAAGCTTTTTAAATTTTAATACTACAAATCATACTATCCTTACAAATCAAGGTATGAAAAGAGTAAATGAGATACACTTCTATGAAGGTGAGTTAGATTTAAATAATATGGCAAATGGAGATAGTTTAAATAATAAGTTGGTAGGTAATAGTTATGCTAATATTTTAAATGGTAATGGTGGTGATGATATACTTGAAGGTCTTGATGGTAATGATACTTTAGATGGTGGTAGTGGAAATGATAAACTATATGGTGGAGCTGGTAATGACATCTTAATGGGCGGGAAAGGCAATGACTATTTAGATGGTGGTAGTTGGGATGATACTTATAAATTCTCTAAAGGTGATGGTATAGATGTAATAATAGATAGTCATGGTAATGATACAATAGAGTTTGATGAGAGTATAAAGCTAGAAGATCTAATAGTTAAATCAAACGGCAAAGATCTAAATATCTCTATAAGGTCAAATAATGCTAATCATCTAAGTAATCAAATCATTATAAAAAACTACTATGGTAGTGGTAGGATAGAAAGAGTTAAGTTTAGTGATGGTAAAGTGCTAGAAGTAAGCGATATCATATCTTTAATGGGAACCAATAAAGATGATACTATCTATTTAACCAACGCAACTCAAACTATAGATGCTAAAGATGGAAAAGATACAATATATGCTGGTAGTGGAAATAATACAATAATAGGCGGAAAAGGTGATGATAAGATATATGGTAGTTATGGCAATGATACCTATATCTATACTAAAGGTGATGGAAATGATATCATCCAAGATAGTGGTGGAAAAGATACTATCTTAGTAAAAGATATAAACTCTAATGAAGCAGAATTTATAAGAAGTAATAACTCTTTAATCCTTAAATTTGATGATAATAATAGCATAACTATAGTTAATTACTTTATAGATACAAATCGTATAGAAAGCTTTAAATTTGAAGATAAAGCTATGGTTCCAAATGATATTATAAATAGCTTTATTACTGATGGAGATGATAATATAGTAGGAACAGATAATGATGACACGCTAGATGGCAAAGGCGGTAATGACACTATCATAGGTCTTAGAGGAGATGATACTTTAATAGGTGGCGATGGTGATGATAAGCTATACGGAAATGATGGTAATGATATCTTAAAAGGCTTAGCTGGAAGCGACTATATGGATGGTGGAAATGGAGATGACACATATATCTATAACTTAGGTGATGGAAATGATAAGATATATGATGGCGGTGGTAAAGATAAGATTAAATTTGGTGATGGCATTAGCAAAGATGACCTTAAGTTTAGAAAAAATAGAAATAACTTGATAGTAACTATAAAAGGTGAAAACACTATAGAGATACTGAATTTCTTTACTAAAAATGGAGTTATAGAAGAGTTTATATTTAGCGATGATAGTGTTATGCTAAGTTCAGATATAGCAAATCTTTTCTCATATTCTTTTGGTGGAAAAGATACTCTTTATGCACAAGATGGTGCAACTCTTATAGGAGAGAAAGGCGATGATGTATATATCTATCAAAGAGGAGATGGTAGGATTATCATAGATGATAGTTTTATAGAAAGTAGTATACCAGTAGAAGCTGGGAATGACACTTTAAAACTTATAGGTATAAATAGAGATGACATAGTCCTTACTAAATACGGCAGTGATATGGTTATTTTTATCAAGGATGAAAATGGCAAAACAACATCTGATCAAACTATTGTTATCAAGAATTTTAGTGACCAATTAAAAGGCGTAGAAATTATAGAGTTTGATGATAAATCAACTATGGAAATAGATAAAAATAGCAAATATCCAAGTGCACGGTTTAATACTAAAAGCAGCTATCATTTCATATATGGTAGCGAAGATAATGATATAAAAGGTGGAAGTTCATCATATACATATGACTTAGGGGATGGTAATGATAAGATAGTAGCTGGCTATTATCACGACACAATAATAGGTGGAGCTGGAGATGATATTTTAGAGGGTGGAAATGGGAATGATACCTATGTATTCAATAAAGGCGATGGAAGAGATATTATCTTTGATGCGGCTGGAGATGACTTTATCAAATTTGGCGATGGTATAAGCAAGAATGATATAGCAGTAAGAGTTATAGGCGATACTCTTTATGTTGGTATTAAGGAAAGTGGTGTTAAATTTAGTGATTATAGCGATAGGATAACTATAAGAAATTGGGTAAGTAGTAACAATAGAGTTGAGAAATTCATCTTTAGAAATGGAGAAGTTTTAGACTATAATCAAATTATCTCTATGGCAGGAACTGATGAGAATGATACTATAAGCACTTTCCAAAATAGTAACGATACTATAAATGCTCTAGGTGGTAATGATACTATAAATAGCTATGATGGAGATGATATCATAGATGGTGGTGCTGGAGATGATATTATAAATGGTGGTCTTGGAAATGACATCTATATCTTTAAAAGGGGGATGGGAAGAGATTCTATAACAGATGATGGCGGAATAGATACTATAAAAGTCATAGGAGATATAAACATATCTCAAGTCTCATATAAAAAAGTAGGCGATGATCTTGTCGTCTATATAGATGAAGGTGGCGTAGATGAAAATAACTATAAAGATGGTGCTATAGTTAAAAGTTGGTTTAAATCTATATCAAATAGGATTGAATTCATAGAATTTGCAGATGGTAGAGTGATAAGACCAGAGGATATTACCAATTTTACCAACTCAAACGACAATCTAACCTTTGGTGATGAAGATAACATAATACACGCTCTTGATGGAAATGATACTATCTATGCTGGTGGTGGCAATGATATCTTAGATGGTGGAAAAGGAAATGATACTTTATATGGTGGTGAT
>JALFKC010000034.1 GCA_022775765.1 Campylobacter sp.
AAACTCAAAAAAGAAAATGAACTTGAGTATAAAATCTCTCAAATCATCACAAATGTTGGAGGAAAGCACGCACTTTTTGAGGCATTAAACGCTCTTGTAGAAGATGGCGATGAAGTGCTAATCCCTGCCCCATATTGGGTAAGTTACCCTGAAATAGTCAAGTTTTGCGGTGGAACGCCTATATTTATGCAAAGCGGTGAAGACTTTAAAATCACAGCCCAAACTCTTAAAAACTCTATCACACCAAAAACCAAAGTATTAATCTTAAGCTCTCCTTGCAACCCAACTGGTGCAGTTTATACTAGAGCTGAACTTGAAGAGTTAGCTGAGGTTTTAAAAGACACTTCTATTATAGTTTTGAGTGATGAAATTTACGAAAAACTCACATATGAAGGTGAGTTTATATCGCTTGCAAGTATCAGCAAAGATATGTTTGATAGAACCGTAACAATCAATAGCCTTAGCAAATGTGGTGCAATGCCTGGCTGGAGATTTGGATATATGGCTTCAAATATGGCTGATTTTAATAAGGCCGTAAGAGCTCTTCAAAGCCAAAGCACTTCAAATATCTGCACGCTAGTTCAAGCCGGAGCGGTGCCGGTGCTTTTAGGCAAAACAGATGATGATATCGCTTTTATGAGAGATGACTTTAAAAAAAGACGCGATATCTCGTGCGAGCTTTTAAGCAAGATTGATGGCTTTAAATTTAGCAAGCCGGCTGGGGCATTTTATATTTTTATAAATTGTTCAGCCATTGAAAAAGACTCAATGAAGTTTTGCAAAAGAATGCTTGAAGAAGCCAAAGTCGCCACAGTTCCTGGAATCGGATTTGGAATGGATGGATATTTTAGATTTTCTTATACAACAGACGAAGAAAGTATCAAAAAAGGCATAGAAAGAATTGCAAATTTTGTCAAAAATTACAGATAAAATACCGAAAATTTTACATTATAGCACTAAGTCAAGCTTAGTGCTAATATTGATACTTTTGTGTGGCTGCGGTTTGCAAACCGCTTCTAATAGTAGCGAAAATTCGCAAAATTCCAAAATTATCTCTTTGCAAAAAGCTTATAATGTCAAAGTCGTGGATAATTTTGTAGTTTTTAAAGATGGTGAAAAAATCATCTATGATGATGGAAAGTTTAAAGATGAGAACGAGCTTTTAGCAAATGCCGATATTGAGGATACATTATCCATAGACTATGCAAAAACAACGCTTCCGCCAACAACGGATATAGGAAGAGTTAGAAACTACGCCCTACTTGATAAAATTTACGGCAAAAGCAAAGATGAGATCGAGGCAAATTTAGTAGATATAATTTGGCTAAAAGATAGCGTAAATAAAAAACTCAAATTTAACTCTCAAAATGGTGCGGCAAATGCTTTGCAAAAAGCTAGTGATGAACTAAACGAACTAACCCAAAAAGAGCCATCAATGCTTGAGTTTTTAGATAATCCTGCTGGAACTTATAATTATAGATTCATCGCTTCAACCAATCGTCTCTCAGCTCATAGTTATGCTATTAGTATAGATATCAACTACGCCAAAAGCCACTACTGGCTTCATCAAAAAAGTATGACATACCAAAACTCTATACCTAAACAGATAGTTGAAATTTTTGAAAAACACGGCTTTATTTGGGGCGGAAAATGGAAGTATTATGACACTATGCACTTTGAATATAGACCTGAGTTTTTTGTAAAACCTTAAAATATATTTATAAATTTACCAAAATTTGCTACAATAATCTCTATGCTTAAGGTTTAAGCTTACGGTATTTACTTTTAAATACATCTACAAATTTATCATTTTAAGGAGATTTGCATGGAAAATTTCTATGACAGGTCTAGGGATTTGCCCTAAAACACATTTTACCATACGCAAAAGAAAAAATCTGCAAAAATGTAGTAGAAAACGAAGTTTTCCTAGCTCTAGCTTATAGTGAGTTTGGAAGTGGAACACACTTTTATGTACCTGAATTAAAGGTCAAATTTGATGACAAAAAGCTACATTTGATGACAAAAAAGTATGGTAGCTTCTGCAACTTACGCTTCATACTACGCTGTTTTGACCCCTGCAAAAGATGGCGAAAATATTGACAACTGGCTTTTTCCACTAAATTCAGGCATTAAATTTGAAAAAAGTGCGTGGAATGGGCTTGGAATGCGTGGCAATGTTTCGTGTCCTATGATTATAAATGTTGATGAGTCTTATAGGATTGGAAAGAGTGGAAGTGGGGCTAAGCAAGTTTTTGAAACTGTGGCACCATATTTTGTATTAGGGCTTACTGGAATTTATAGTGGAGTTTGTGAAAATATGCTTGAATACAGCGTTAATAAGGCTAAAAATAGAGTCTATCCAAACGGCAAAAATCTAGCAAACATAGAGACCGTGCAAATTCACCTAGCCAAAATTTACTCACTTGCAAAGAGTGCGACTGCTCTTAGCATTGATGCAAGAAATTCAGCCAAAAATGGCGACGCAGACGCACTAGCCAAAATTCTCTCAGCTAGAATTGTCGCTTCTACAAATGCGATTGAAACTGCAACTATCGCAATGAGAATTGGCGGTGGCAAAGCTATAATAAAACTGAAATTGAAAGACTTCTAAGAGACGCATTTGCAGGGCAGATAATGGCACCAAGCGTGGATGTTCTAAGCGTATGGCTTGGCAAAGCTTTAACCGACCAACAAATTCAATAGGAGAAGATATGAAATTAGCAGCTGTGATTTATGATCCAAAAGTTACGATAATTTGGGAAATTATCAGGGATTTTTTCAAAGAAAATAACTTTGATTTAAAGCCCGTTTTTTATAAAGACTACAAAATGCAAGTTGATGGACTAATTAATGGCGAAGTGGATGTCACGTGGAACTCGCCTCTTGCGTGGCTTAATACATTTCTTAAAACTGCCGGCAAAAGCCAAAATGGACTAATGCGTGACACCGATAGAGATAGGCAAAGTTTTTTAGTGGTTAAAAATAGCGATAAATTTACCAAAATTGCCGATTTAAAAAGTAAAATAATTGGCTTTGGAGCAGAAGATTCGCCTCAAGCTAGCCTCATTCTGATTTTAAATTTACATCAAAATGGGCTTGAGTTTAACAAAGACTATACCGAAAAACGCTTTGATATAGGGCTTGGGCTTAATGGCGATCATATCGGTGGCAAACTTGATAGTTTAAAGGCGTTTTTGGATGGCAAACTTGATGCGAGTTGGATGCTTGATTTAAACTACACTTCTTAGGTAAATAATGACACAATCGACGAAACAAAAGTGCAAATCCTATACAAAACGCCAAAATTTGACCACTGTATTTTCAGTGCAAATCCAAATTTTAGCAGTGAGAAATTTGCTGAGTTTTGCGAAATTTTAAGCACGATGGACTACTCAAATCCCGCACACAAGGAGATGATGGATATGAAAGGACTTAAAAAATGGGTTGGTGGCCGCACGAGTGGATTTAAGCAAATCACAAAAGCAAATGAGTATTTGAAATCTTTTGGATAGATTATGGATTTTAAACCATTTACAACTTCTCTTATGGGAAGTTTGCCTAGAAGCTCTAAGCTGAGAAAGGCTAAAAGAGCACTTAAAAGGGGTGAAATTAGCTCCTTAAAATTTGATGAAATTTTCCAAAAAAATACAGCAAAAATAATAGAATTTCAATTCAGTTCAGGCGTTGAGATTTTCACAAGTGGCAAACTTGCAAGGGATAATTATGTCAGTTTTGTCTCTAGCAATCTAAACGGTGTCAAAGAGATGAATATGGCTGACATGATGGAATTTAGAGGCTTTTAATGAAATTTTGCAAATCCTTGATTGCCATCTCTTAGCATTAAAAACGCGATTTGCGACGGCAAAGTCACTATAAAAAATTCTATAGCCATTGATGAGATGAAACTTTTGATATCAGATTTAAAAACTTTATCTCATAAAAATAGTGAAATTTTATCTCAAAATTTTAGCCCAAACTTAGCTAAAATTTTACAAAAAGACGATAAATTATCTCAAAATTCTGCCAAATTTCCCATCAAAGCTACCATTTCTAGGACCATATCTTTAGATCCGTTCAATGTGGCTTGAAGCACTAAGTGCTAAGTTTTATAAAAACAAAGAAGCCCTTGGTTTAGATATTTTTAAACGCGTTAAAATTAAGCCTTGATGAGCTTACAAGTAGTGGTGCAGTTTGACGAGCCAGTGCTAAGTGAAGTTGTATTTTCACAGGGCAAAACTAGATCATTTATGTGTGCAGCTCTCTTCCAAAAAAGATCCTAGTGATGAGCTTAATTTTGCTAGCTCGCTTTTAAAAGAGATAGTAAATTACACCAAAAAGCTTGGGATAATGAGCTGTTTGCATGTTTGTAGGGGAAATTGAAGCAAGGATGAGAGAATTTTGCTAAGTTGCTCATACACACCATTAGTTTGGGTTTTTGAGAGAGTTTTGCCAGATATTTTAGCCTTAGAGTTTTCTACGCCAAGGGCTGGGGATATGGACGCAGTGCTAAAAAACTCAAAAATCTCTCAAAACTGCATCCTTGGACTTGGTGTAATAAATCCTAGAAATGAGATAGTAAAGACGCCTGAATTGATAGAAAATTTAGTCCAAAAAGCACTTGTTTTTTAGAGCCTAGTCAAATTTAGCTAAACCCAGATTGTGGTTTTGCGATATTTGCTAATAGACCACTAAACACTTACGATATAATCGCTCAAAAACTCGTCTCAATGAATAAAGCTAAGATTAATTTAAGGCAAAAGTATGGATTATAGTGCAAATTTTCGAGTTATTTATCAAAACAAAAATGCAAAATTTTTTACAAATACAAACAAAATTTTACTCAAAGATGAGTTTAGTTTTGATTTGGAATTTGATGAAATTTCTGCAGTGGATAGTTTCGTGGGTGGAATTTGCAGTGGCGTGATTTTAAGTATTGCAAAAGAGTTAAAAAGACAAAAAATAGAGTTCGATGACCTTGAAAGTAGTGTAAAAATTTCCCTAGAAAACCCACTAACTTTCCTAAATGTAAAAGGTTATGATGAAAGTCCAAAAATCACAAAAATAGAGATGAAAATTTATATCTACGCGGATACAAATTTTGAGAATTTAAGTCAAATTTGTAGTGACGAGCTTCAAAATCATTCATCTATAATACAATCAAAAATCTACTAAATATAAAAATTACTCAAATTTTTTAAGCTAAATTTGAGACCATTAAAGTAAAACCCGCTAAGCCAAATATACAAAATTTAACCAAGCGGTAAAAGTATAAATTTACTATTTTGCGTTTAAGAAATCTTTGACTTCAAGCAAGATTAGTTCATTATCATCAGCTACATTTGGCTCGCGACTTGATGATTTTGGATAGTTGTTGTCATTACCAACGACGATATGGCTATCATCAACTATATCAACATCTTCAATTGTAAAAAATGGAAATACAAATTTCCCATCCACAAGCGGTTTTTTAGCCACACCGTCAGGGTCTTTGATATCCATCAAATCGATATAAGCTACCTTCTTAGCTACAGAATCATCACCAAGTTCGATTTTATAAACTCTTTTGAAATTTGCTGGGTCATCAAAACATTTGGTCTTGTCATCACCACTTTTACAAGCCTTGTCTTTGGTGCCTTCGGCGTTGTCTCTTTCTATGATAAGGCCATATTTTTCATCTATCATATTAAAATCACCTATGGCGTGAGAGTTATCTTCTAGGATGTATTTCCAACTTTTGCCTGTAAATGCGTCAGTTTGGACATCATATTCTAGTATTCTTAAATAATCCTTGCCATCAACATTCTCTTTTTTACCGGTATTTGCGTCAAAAAGTGCTCCCTCAAGTAGTGGATAAAGCTTAGTTTTATCTTTGCTTGACGCCATTCCTTCAAAACCTTTTGAGCGAGTTACTTCAAAGCTAGGAAGTTTGCTAGTTGGCGAACTAGGCAAGGCTAAGCTTGGATTGTCTGGGGATTTGACAACCTTGCCATCAACTATAGTTTCTACTACCTTTACAACATTGCCATCCTTGTCAGTTTTGATAATATATGGTCCAAACTCATCGCCGATATATACAAAATCGCCCAAAAATTGAATACTCTCAGGGTCAAAATCACCACCTGTTAAGTATCTACTATCTGTAGCTTCATTGACTAACAAAAACGGAACTTGTTTGTTAGGGTCTTTTAAAAATACTGTCTTTTCTCTTTTAAATTCGCCACTTTTAAAATCGATCTCATATATATTATAAAAAAGTGCACTATCTTTTGAGTTCATTTTGTTGCCAAGACCATTATCTGTGATGATAGCAAATTTATTATCGCCTAAATTTACTATGCCTGAGTGACCTTGAACGGGTTGGGCGTCAAATGGGTATTTTACTCCTGTTGGGCGGCCGTTTGAATTACCCTCAATTACACCTAACTCATCTACTCTTTTTTTACCTGCAAATTTGCCATTGGTTTTAAGAAGCTTGCCTGCTTCATCAGGGACACTTACAAAACTAGCCGCTGGCAAAATAGCGTGACCTTTTAGTGTAGCCTCAAATTTATCAGCTGCAAAAAGCGTAGTAGAAAGTGCAATTGACGTAGCCAAAACAGTAATACTTTTCATTTATACTCCTTTTAAAAATTTTTGTAGAAGTATTATAAAAACAAAAAGATACATTTTGGCTACAAAGATTTTACAAAAGCCCCGCTGCTTTTTTAAACCTTAGGGCGTATCTCTCTCTGATAGCTTTTGAAAACTCCCCTATTTTGCCACTATTGATTAGTCTATTATCAGCTTTTATAACCGGAAGTATCATCAAAGTCGCCGCACTTATAAACACTTCATCCGCCCCATAAACTTCATCCATACTAAATTTTCTCTCTTCAATCTTAAGGCCTAGTTCGCTAGCAAAGCCCAAAATCACCTTTCGTCTAATTCCTGGAAGTATCTCATTTGAGAGTGGTTTTGTTATCAAAACCCCATCTTTGATGATAAACACGCTTGAGCTACTAGCCTCAGTTACATAGCCATCCTCAACCATAAAAGCCTCATATACTCCTGCTTTGTGAGCGACCTCTTTGGCGATACATTGGCCTAGAAGTGAGATGGATTTGATATCTCTTCTCTTCCATCTAATATCAGGTGTGCTAACTACTTCAATGCCTTTTTTAGCGTCAAGATTGTCAAAGATCTTTTTTTCAAACGCATAAGCCATACAAGTTGGTTTTAATCCTTTAATAAAATAAAAGTCTCTAGGTGCCACACCCCTAGTGATTTGCATATACAGCCCGCCCTCTTTTAGGCTATTTTTAGCAATCAGCTCATTTAACATATTTTCAAACTCAGCTTTGCTAACTGGCAAGCTTAGCTCAATTGCTTTTAGGCTATTTTCAAACCTTTGCCAAAACTCGTCTCTATCCACCATCACGCCATTTACCACAGGCACGACCTCATAAACTCCATCACCAAATATAAATCCCCTATCAAAAACACTCACAACCGCATCTTTTGCAGGGACAAATTCGCCATTTACATAAACTATACTACTGAAAATATCTTGCATAAAAAGTCCTTTTATAAAATAAATTTGGATTATATCTTAAATTTGGTTCCAAAATAGTAAATTTTAAGCGTTTTGTTGCAAAGATTTGATAAAATAGCGAAGTAATTTTTAAGGAAAGAATATCTATGAGTAAGCAAAATTTTAAAACTAAAATTGTAAATTCAATGTTTTGGGTCTCACAAAAACCAGTGCTTTTTAGAGATTTATTAGAAGCAAATGCAAATTTTAACGAAGGGATGTTAGTTGATCCAAGCAAGCTAAATTTCCGCTTTTTATACGGTAAATCATACATAACATTTGGAATTTTTGCTCTTGTTGTGTTAGTGCCTTTTATAGTTTTAACGCACAATATTTTTACCAAAATCGACTTTCACTTTTCTATAGTTGGGGCAGTTGTCATCACATCTTTGGTGTTTGTAGGATTTGATGTATTTAAAGCGTGGGCTAGAAAAGAGCTAACTCGCAGGCTTATTAAAGAGGCGTGGGCGGTGCATTTTCCATACTTTCCATATGAAAAATACTCCAAAAAAGTTGAGATTATCTACAATGAAGCTTTAAAATTTGACATACCAAAAGCCAAGCTTGAGCAGTATGTTTTGGATAAAATCGTAGAAAATGAGGGCTAAATTTTTTGCAAACTCTCAAAGGTTTTTGTGATTTCAAGAGAGTTTTTGTTTTGAGCTTCTATGGCTGAGTTTAGCTTTTTGCTGTAGCTCAAAATCATCTCGCTATTTTTGCTAAATTTAGCAAATTTTTGGCTTAAAATAGCGAGTTCATCCTTGATATTTTGAATATTTTCGCCCATTTTACTATCTTTTTCAAAGGCTTGAAGTGTGTAGATGAGATTTAAAAAGTTCATCGGTGAGCTTAAAAACACTCTTTTTTCATAGCAATACTCTAATATCCCGTCCAAATTCGCACAGATATAACTATACACCGCCTCACTAGGGATAAAAATCAGTGCATATTCAAGCGTAACGCCTGGAATTATATATTTGTTTGAAACACTATTAATTTGAGTTTTGATATCATTTAATAGGCGTTTTTTGGCTTGAAGTGAGTTTTCATTTTTTGCTTCCATTATTTCTTTAAACGCAAAAAGAGGGAATTTAGAATCTATTGAGAGAAGCTTGTCCTTACCAACCCTTAGAGCAAGATCGACAATACAGCCGTTTTTGTAAGCGTGCTGAAGTGAGTAAAACCGCATATCATCGCCGTATGCAATGCGTAAAATTTGCTTTAGTTCAAACTCACCATAACTGCCAAAATGTTTGCTACTTGAAAAAATTGAGTTGAGTTTTAACACTTCATCTCTAAGTTTTGAGTTGGTTTCATTTAGATTTTCAAGGCTTGAAATTTTATGACTAAGAGATAAAAAACTTGAGTTTAATGCACTCAAATTTGAGCTAAGTTTGGTATCTATTTTGGAATTATTATCATTCATAACCGAACTCACACTCATAAATCTATCAATAAAAGTATCGTTAAATTCGCCTATTAGCTCTTTATTTTGTAAAGCTTTATCATTTAACTCGTTTTTTAAATTTGCAATCTCATCTTTTAATTTTAAGCTTTGTCTAAAAAATAGCACAAAAAATAAAATTATCAAAAGCACAAAAATTACTAGAGCCAAAATAGCCACAATCAAACTGCTATTCATTATCTATATGCACCTCGATTGGATCTAATATTTCGCTTTTATAATGCATATACTCCATCTTTTGCCTAAGGGCAGAATTTTCTTCCAAAAGCAGCTCTTTGGTGGTGCGAAGTTCAGAAATATCCCTACTGATAAAATAGATCTCATTTCTTATGTAAATTGTAGGAATTGTGAAAAAAAATAGCAAAAACGCTATCAAATACGCCACCAAAAGATCATAAAAACTAAGCTCTTTCATACACTTTGCCTACAAATTTTAAACGCCCTTAGCTTTGCACTTGCACTTCTACTATTGAGTTTTAGTTCATCTTTGCTTGCTGTGAGTGGGGTTTTAATTAAGATTTTGCCAATTGAGTGGTTATTGCCACACTCACATTTCATAGCAAATGGCGGACAAATGCAGGATTGTTGCCACCTTTTGAAAGTGTTTTTGACTATTCTATCTTCTAGCGAATGAAAGGTGATAATAGCTACAACCGCGTCATTTATGTTAGAGTTTTCTATACACTTAAGCAAACCCTCAAGCTCACCAAGTTCGTTATTTACCTCAATTCTAATAGCTTGAAAAGCCAAAGTCGCAAGGCTAATTTTGCGATTTTTTAGCCTAAAATGAGATAAAATTTCTACTAACTCAACGGCACTTGTTAGTGGCTTGTTAGTCCTAAATTTAATGATTTCATCGGCTATAGCATTAGCGTTTGTTAGTTCGCCATACTCTTTAAAAACTCTAGCAAGCTCATCTTTTGAATAGGTATTAAGCACAAATTTTGCGTCTTTTTCTTGAGCTATATCCATTCTCATATCAAGTTTATCACTTTTTAGGCTAAAACCTCTTTCGTTTTTGTCAAGTTGAAGCGATGAAACACCAATATCAGCGAGTATTCCCCTAATATTATTTTGAGAAATTTTAGGGATAATGGAAGTGAAATTTGTATTATAAATCCTAACTCTATCTTTAAATTTAGCAAGTTTTGCTTTGCTAAACTCAACTGCTTCTTTGTCTTTATCACAGCCTATCAAATTAACGCCACTATTTTGTGATAAAATAGCACTGCTATGACCTGCATATCCAAGCGTGCAATCAACAATAATTCCATCATTAATGCCTTTAAAAATACTCAAAACTTCATCTAATAAAACTGGTATATGTGGGCTTTGCAATAAACCATCCTAAATTTAAAAATTTCCTTGTATAATACCAAAAAAATTCAAAAAGGTAGGTTATGGAATCAATCCAAAAGTATGAAAGTTCTATAAAAGCGATCTCTGAAATGTCAAAATCGATGTTTATCAAAGGGTTTTTTGGTATATTTCACGGCTCAATTTCTAAAAAAATAGACAATAACAAATTTATCATTAACAAAAAAAATGCCGTTTTTGACCATTTGGATGATGACAATATGTTACTTTTATACACAAAAAAAGATTATAGATGGAATGACGCTAGTATTGATAGTGATATTCATCTAAATATCTACAAAAATATCGATGAGGCCAAATTCATCTGCTACGCAATGCCAGCTTATGCGGTAGCTTGTTCGCTTAAATACGACGCAATTGAGCCAAAAGACTATTTTGGATGTTTAAATATCCCAAAATTGCCAGTATATAATCCAAAACAATTTGCAGATTGGTATGAAAGAGCCCCATCAGAAATTTACAGATATATGCTTGAAAACAACACAAATGTGATGATTATTAAGGGCTATGGTGTCTATGCCTACGCAAGGACGCTTCACTCACTAGCTAAAACTATCGCACTTGTAGAGAATAGTTGCAAGGTTTTGCAATTTAATAACAACTAACAAACCATAAATTTGTTAGTAAATTTGTGCAAAAATCGCTATTTTTTAAGCAATTTTAAGACAAATTACAATACAATAAAAAAATTCTGTTAGTAATTACAAACAAAAGGGTGTTTATTTATGATAAATTGGATGCAAAAGCACAAAAAATATCTAATCCCAACTATTTGGATTAGCACTATAGCCTTTGTCGGTGCTGGTTTTGTAGGATGGGGAAGTTATGATTTTAACAAAGATCGCTCAACTTCGGTCGCAAAAGTCGGTGATACACCGATAAAAAGAGCTGAGTTTATACAGCGATATAATAACCTTTATAGCTATTATGCAAGCATATCTGAAAACTTTAGCAAAGAAGTGGCTGAAGCTAACCACTTAGACCAGATAGCCTTAGCTGATTTAATTCAAGAGACAATGCTTATAAATTTTGCCAAAGATCTAGGAATAGGCGTAAATAAAGATGAAGTTGCCAAATACATAGTAGAGATGCAAAATTTTCAAATTGATGGTAAATTTAGTAGAGAAATTTATGATAACACAATGAGACAAATCGGTATAAAAAACAAAGACTTTGAAGATAGTATCGCTAGAGTGATAATGCTAGATAAGCTTGATAAAGTATTAAATACTGGAGTTAGCAAAGAGGACCTTGAGCTTTTTAGTGCTTCGCTATTTATGCAAGATAGGCTTAGCGTTCAGACCATCAAAATTGACGATAATCAAAGTATAAATTTCGGCGAAGATGAGCTTAAGAAATTCTGGGAAGAGAACAAAAACTCATATCAAACCAAAAAAACTTATGAACTGTCAATAGAGCAAATCCCACTCAAAAGCGTAGAATATACAGATGATGACCTACTTGAGTTTTATAACACAAATAGAAATCTCTACATAGACTCTACGACTGATGAGATTTTGACCTTTGAAGCTAGCAAAGAAAAAGTCATCAAGGATTATCAGATTGACAAAAATAGAAATTTCGCACTTGAAGAGTATCTAGCTCTTAAAAATAACAAGAAAAGCTTTGATGACAATATAACAGTTGCATTTGATGATAGCTCGTTTCCATTTAGTGAGATACAAAACGCTAAAATTTCGGAAGTCATCAAACCTTTTATATATGATAATCAATACGCTGTGGTTAAGATTAATAAAATAAACGAACCAAAAGCTATGGATTATGAAAGTGCAAAAGAGCTAGCTATAATTGACTTTGAGATGAAATCAAAGAGGGATAGACTGTCAAATTTAGCCAAAAATACTCTTGCAAAAGACTTTAATGGCACTGATATAGGCTTTGTGGCAAGAGATAGTTTGATTAGCATTGATGGTATAGCAGATGGAAATATACCTTATATTTTAAATGAAATTTTTTCAAGGCCTACAAAAGATGGATTTATTTTGCTTGATGAGAACTCAGCTGTTTTATACAAAATCACAGATCAAAAGTTGCTAAATCCACAAAAACAGGACGAATACGCTTCAATGCTTTCGCAAAATATTCAAACACTCAAAAAACAAGAGTTAGAGCAAAATTTGATGAGTAATCTACAAAAACGCTACACCATTCAAAGTTATTATAAGGGAAATAGTGATGAGTAATTACATCTTAGGACTTGATATCGGCTCATTTGAAGTAAAGGCAAATATTGCCAAAGTAACTGGCAAAGAGTTAAATATATGCGGCACCGGCAAATCAAAAACTTCTGGTATTAAAAGAGGTGTAGTTACCAACATAGAACAAGCCTCTTCAGCCATTAAATTTGCCGTCAATGAAGCCAAAAAAAGCTCTGGCGTTAGTTATGACACAGTAGTAGTTTCTATTTCTGGGGCTTATACCAAATACACTAAATCAACTGGTATTATAAATATACCAAATGGTGAAATTGGCATTAGTGAGATCAAACGAGCTATGCAGATGGCAGAACAAAATGCTAATATTCCAAATGATTCAATCAAGCTTCACATACTTCCATATGATTTTAAGGTTGATACACAAGAGCATATTGAAGATCCATTAGGAATGAGTGGTAATCGTCTTGAAGTGCTAGCGCACGTGGTTACTGTGCCTAAAACCTCAGTCAAAAATCTTGAAAAATCAGTCAAAATGGCTGGAATCAATATAGACAATATCGTCCTTTCAGGTTACGCTTCAGCAATCTCAACTCTTAACAAAGAAGAAAAAGAGTTAGGCGTTTGCGTGATAGATATGGGCGCAGCAACTTGCGATATAGCAGTTCATCTTGGAAACTCACTAGTGCATAATGATGTATTATTAATTGGCTCAGCAAATATTACAAACGACATATCAAAGGCTCTTCATACCCCACTTCTTAGTGCTGAAAATGTCAAAATCAACTACTCAAAACTAAGAGATAGCAACTGTAAAAGCCTTGATTTACCTGTGCTCGGCAATGACTTAAGCAAAAACAAAGTCGATATGGAAATCATCACAAATATAATATATGCTAGAATCGAAGAGACCTTAATGCTATTAGCTAAAAAACTTGAAGATAGCAAGCAGTTAAATAAGCTAGGGGCTGGGATAGTTTTAACTGGTGGTATGTCAAAGCTGGATGATATCAGACAGCTAACAACTGCAATATTTGAAAATCAAGCCGTTAGGATAGCTTCGCCAAAGCCAACTGAAGGGCTTTATGACAAAGACCCAACAAATGCTTGTTCTATTGGGCTATGTATGTATGGAGCTGGGTATTTTACTCCATATGAGATAGATTCAAATGGCGAGCTTAGATACAAAGATGAGATCAAAAAAATCAATTCAAACACAGAAGAAGAGATAGATAAAACTTTAAATAGTGGTAGGGAAGTTTCAAATAGCGATATACTGCTTGAAACAAACCTAAGCAGGCAAGAAAAAGCTTTAAAAAAGCCAAATGTTTTTGCAAAAATATGGAATACAATAGTAAAATCTTTTTAAGGGGCTAAAATGGACGGATATAAGGTAGAAGATAACAAAGGTGTTTATGGTGCCAAGATGAAAGTTATCGGTGTTGGCGGAGGTGGTGGTAATATGATAAACCACCTAATAAGAGAAGGATTTGATAGGGTTGAGCTTTTGGTAGCAAATACTGACGCTCAAGCACTTGAGCGATCGCTAGCCAAAACCAAAGTTCAATTAGGTGCAGTTAGAACCAAAGGGCTTGGTGCTGGTATGGAACCAAATGCAGGCAAGGAAGCAGCTGAAGAGAGTTATGATATCATCAAAGATGGACTTGAATACTCTGATATAGTGTTTATAGGCTCTGGCTTTGGTGGCGGAACTGGAACAGGAGCAGCCCCAGTAGTAGCAAAGGCTGCCAAAGAGAACAAAGCCTTGACAATTGGCGTGGTAACTCTGCCTTTTAGCTTTGAGGGTAAAAAACGCAGAAAACTAGCTGACGCAGGAATAGAAGAGTTTAAAAAAGAGTGTGATTCGGTTTTAGTTATACCAAATGATAATCTTATGGGGTTAATAGACAAAAAAGCGGGCATTGCGGATTGTTTTAAAATGGTTGATGATGTGCTTGGCAAAGCTGTAATGGGTATGAGTTCAATCATACTTGATTGTGGCGATAACAATATCAACCTTGACTTTGCAGATGTCAAAAAGATTATGTCTTATAGAGGTCTCGCACTTATGGGAGCTGGTTCTAGCGATGGCGATGAGGCACCACAAGAAGCAGTTAAGATGGCTATGGAATCCCCACTTCTAAACGATATGACTATAAATGGTGCGATGGGGGTCTTGATACATTTTAAAATTCACCCAACTTGTCCTTTGTTTGATATAAATGACGCAATGGCAATAGTAAGAGACGCAGCTCACGAAGACGCTGACATTATATTTGGAACCACATATGATGAGAGTTTTGAAAATAACAAAGTAGAAGTTACTCTCATTGCAACAGGCTTCGAACACGCCAAAAAAGTCACTGTAGAAAAAGCAGAACCTACAACAACCAACAAGGATGATGATAGGCTAAATAGAATACGCGAAATCAGACGCAAAAGAGTTGCTGGAGCGGACTTTGATAGTGATAAAATTTACGACGAACTTGATGAGCCGTCATATCTAAGAAATAAGATGGATTAACTATAAACTCAGTGAAAACTGAGTTTATATTACCTAAAATAAAGATACTAGGTATCTCTTAAATTTATAGTTTAATTTAAAATATAATAAGTTACTGTAAATTTACAGAGCTGTTGCTATATCTAAATTTAAACTCAACTAATTTTATTTCATCCAATAAGAAAATTTAAGATAAAACTATCTGTTTGTATTTCTTTAAATTTACTTAAACAAATTTAACATAAGCCTTTGTGCTAAAAATCTTTTGTTACAAAAACACTTTGCTAGTTTTAATAAACCACCCGACTTTGCCTATGGATCTCGCAGCTTACAAAAAAACTACGACTTATCAAAGTCTTTCACACTTATTTTATAGTTGCTAATATTAAAATAATAGATTATTTTAGTAGCTCTACTTGCAGAGTTTAAAACTAAATTTTGATATCTTTTATATTTATTATTTTAAAAAAAATTACTCAATAAATTTTAAGAATTTAATTAATAAAACTATTTTTCACTCTCTTTTGTCTTAAAAAAATATCTTAAATTTTTAAGTGATATATATATTTGCAATCATACTTTAAGTTTTTTGCTTGTGGGTTGAGTTTTGTTAAATATTAAAATTAGCATAAGTAAATTTAAGCCTAACCCCTAACTACGCTCAAATAATTAAAATAAGTATCAAATAGCAGTCTTACCACTCATAGATATATCTTAAGCTTGCACTCACTTCATCAACCCTACCGCCCATTGCTCTAATTAAGAAGTTAAGGTTTGAATTAGTTGTAGGATTATAACTAACCCCTAT
>JALFKC010000056.1 GCA_022775765.1 Campylobacter sp.
ATTTTCTGAAAATAGTAATGGCATATATTTATAGATATCTACCATTAAAATTTCTTGATAAACATTGTCTAAACGCCAATCTATCGTATCATAGTGTATAGTTGTGTCTTTTACATTTTCTATAGCTAAATCCCCATTTTCTATTCCAAATTTTATAATTTTATCTAATTCTTTTAATGAATATTTCCATTCGAGATGAAATAAATAAAACAATCTATCAATCATAGCATCTTCTTCAATTGCAGATGATAACAATTCTATTAAATGCTCTTTTTTCATAATTTTTCTTTGTTTAAATTTAAATATAAATTCTCTTTTATTTTATGAAATTTTAAATCTTTTATATCTAAAAAATTTATACAATGTTCCTTAAAATCATTTAAAATAAATAAAAAATAAAATATTTTATTTTCATAGATAATTTCACTTGTAATTATCTCTTTTTTAGTTATATTTTTATACAAACTAAAATTTTCAGAAACTATAAAATTTACATTTAATTCATAATAACCATTTTGCAAGTCGCCTATATAAAATTTTACAAATAAATTCTTGTTTTTATGATTAATGCTAACAATTTTTGCGTCATTAAAATTAATATCACAAAAATGCCTAATTATAATATTTGTACTATTTTTAATACTATGTATGTAATTATCATACTCTTTTTGCCTTCTGTCATATTCTATATCTAAAATATCACCCTTAATCCACTCTAAATTAAAAATTTTCATTTTCTTCATTTTGGCAAACTCCAACCATTTTTCAATATCCATCCTTTTTCTTTATTTGTTAATGTCTTGCTTCCATGTTTCCAAGTGCCATCCTTATTTAAAGCACTTCCATTTTTAAAATGTATATGATCTTTTTCAAATGGCTTCTGCCTTTATCAACTCTGTCTACAGATTTTGGTGCCTTTCCTTTTTCTATTTGCTTTTGCATGTTTCCTGGTGATGAAATTTGATAACTTGACTCTTTACCTCCATCACCCTCAATGGTAATAGGTCCTACATTTACACTACCTTCATAGCCTATTAAATCGCTATCATTAAATTTAATTCCAGCTTGTCTAAAGATGCTTTTCATAAACTTACTGTGATGTTTATCTTTTTTTAGTGCTTCTGACAGGTCATAATCAAGCGATGGTCCAGTCTTGTATTTTCCTTCAAAATTATGACAATGTATACATCTTTGAATAACTATTTTTGTTAATTTATCTGCAGCTTCTTTAGGTATTTTTTTAGCAAAAGATGATTTGAAAGTAGCATGAAGAATTCTTGCACCTAAAGATGCAACAACTGGTACTGCATTATCGCTAGAGTATTTATCTAACTCATTAAAAAAATAGTCATTGTATGACAATTTTTCATCGTTGCTATCTATTTTTACGGCTTCATATTTATAAAGTGGTCTTATCTCTTTTAAGCTTTCATTTAGATAATAGGTTAGCAAATACCCTTGATGATTTGCTAACCTATTTTGATTCATATCATTTAATATAAAGCTATTTTTATAAAAGCTTATTAGATGATAAAGTTCATGTCCTAAAGCTTTAGTTAGTTTTACTGGATTATCTATATAGGCTAAATTTATATAAATAGTATTTGGGGTATCGGTATTAAAATTACCTAAAAATTGATAGTCATTTGCTCCAGTTTCATAAGTGTTTAGCAAAACTACATCTACGTTGTTTGGATAGTCAAAATTTTTTGCATAAAAAGTTATAAAGCTACTTAAAATTTCTTCTTTTTCTTTAATATCTAAATCATCTTTAAATATATCTATAAATATTTCACTATCTGTTTTTAAAACACTATCTATGATATTTAAGTTTTCAAATTTGGACCTTTTAGAAGAAAGTAGTTTTGTATAAATATCGGTATTGTTTAAATTTGAGTTCGTAAGATCTGTATGGTGTGCTAATAATGCCCCACTTTTAGATAAAAAATTGGAATTGGTTGAAATAAAATCATTAGTATAAATCTCTAAATGATTTTTTGCTTCTATAAGTGAGTTTAAATTTAGAAATTTATTAGTATATTATAAATTTCTAAATTACTAGAGTAAATTTTACCTTTATTTATAATATTATCACTATTAATAGTTGCTAAGTAATAGCTATCAATCAATCCTTCATTTAATAAAAATTGAGTTTGTAAATCTAGCTTGAAGCTTTCTAATGTGTTACTATTTTTTACGCTGTTTGATTTTATATCTAAAGTAGCAGAAGAAATTAAAGCATCATTATCTATATTTTTAGTTTCTAAACTTAAAGATGAATTTGCTACTATCTTGGCTTCATTTCTCATCTCTTTAGCTTTAATTTCTATAGTTTCATTAGAGATTATATCTGCTTTATTGATTAAATCTCCATTAGAGTTTATAATTATAGAGTCTTTAGCTACTATTTTACCTCTGTTATTTACACCAACTCCATCTTTAGTGCCAACTAGTCTTATTTTATTAGCATACATTCCACCTAGAGATGATGAGTCAATTAAGAATTCAATATTTTTATCATCACTAGAGACCTTACTATCATCTCTACTATTTATAGGCTCAATACTACCATCTTTATTAATAGAGTTTTTACCTGTTATGATGGAGAGATCTTTGGCGTGAATATCTGAGTTTATCTTTGTAGAGTATGAGATTATACTTAAGTAATCGCTTTCATCTTTTAAGCCTTTATTATCTATAGAGATTTCACCTTTTTTTACTTTAATAGAGCTAAACTCTTCATCTTTAAATTTTAACTCACCTGTAGTTAAAGTAGTAGATTTAGAGTTAATGAAATTTGCTCCATCTATAGCTATACCACTTGGGTTTGAGATTATTAAATCAGCTCTTTTACCTACTACTTCAATATTGCCTTTAAGAGTGCTTTTTTCATTAGAGTTTATTTTATTAACAATTAGCTTTGCTTCGCCATTGCTTAGTCTATGGTTTGCGTGGATAAACCCACCAATTTTAGAGTTAGTCCTAGTTTTAGAGTTATTGATTATGGTTCCACTCTTGCTAGTGTTAAATTTAGAGTATTCATTTATGGATATGCCTTTGCTATTTGGTTTTACGATGTCTATTTGGATAGCGTTGTTTGGTGTTTTTAAGATGGTGGGCTGGTTAGAGATGGGGGCGTTTTTATCAGGGAGGATTTGGGCTGTACTTATATTTGGCAAAAGGATCAAAAGTAAAGATAACAAATGCGATAAAAAAAATCTAAGACGTTTAATTGATAAAAAATTATTAAACATATTTCACACCTAAAAACTATAATTTAATGAAAAATTTAAAACAGCATCATCTGTCTTATAAAATTCAGGCTTTATCAAAGGAAAACCTACAAATACATTATAAGATAATGTACCATACTTGTCAAAATCTCCTTTTACACCAACACCAGATCCAACAAGTAAATTATCACTTGTATATGTTGAACTTGCTCCACTAACCCTACCAATGTCTAGTGGCGTATAAAAAGAGTGATTATTTGACACAGCATATTCCAAAGTATTTTTTATATAATACCCTCTATCTCCAACCAAACTCATCTCACCATCAAAGCCTCTAACTGTATAATATCCACCTATGCTTAGTCTATCTTGGATAGTTAAAGGCGTATTGTTCCACATACCGTGAAATTTAAAATCATAAGTGAGTGGAATACTAGAAGATGATTTTCTAAAATTAAAATCGAATTCAAATATCTCAAACCTACTAGTTCCCTCTCCATACTCTTCTTCTGGAGCCCTCAATGCACCTCTTGCAGCTCCGCCTGAAAGTGATAAGTTTGTATCCAAAATTAAGCCTTTTATTTAAATGCTTAATTTTACAGATTGTTTTTAAATAAATGCCCAAAAATTTGGGCATTTTGCTATTTTTGCATCTGTTTGTA
>JALFKC010000006.1 GCA_022775765.1 Campylobacter sp.
AGGTTCGCATAGCCTTTATCTTAAACTTATTAGCTTCTATAACCACTATATTTAGCTCGTTTGTGATATTTCCGCTCTTTTTTGCTGGAAAAAATGGCATATCAAAGCTCGTCTCTTTGTATTTTAGCACCAAAAATGGCACTGTTAAATCCTTAAATACCACAGCTAAGGAGCCATTAAACTCATTTATCTCTCTTACTAATGCCACTTATAAAAATAAAATCTCTGCTAACTAAGTCTAACTTTATTTAGCCACCCATTAAGGAAACTTGCATATCTTTTGCTTTTGGCTAAATCTGTGTAATAACTCTCAAATTTAGCCTTGTATTCACTCTCAAAGCTTAAAGGGCTATAGCTGATTAGAGCTTTAATATATTAAGCTTTATTAAGTCATATTTTTAGCCAAATTTACTGACTTAATCCCCAAACCTTAAACAATTTTATCTATTTTTACTATCAAGCCTTAAAAACAAAAAATCCCTATATTTAGCTGTTTTGCTATTTTTGTAATAAATTTTAGGAAATTATATATTTGTTAAACATTAGCCATTATTCGCCGTTTAAAACCCTTTAAATGCCGTTTAAAAGTTTTATTTTGTGAATGTTTTTGTGAGAAAATCACCCTTTTGGGATATTTGGAATTTTTTACTATCCTTAAACCACGCACTTAAAATGGGAATCCCACCAACTCAAATCCCCACCACTCGCCACTTTACTAAGCTTTTCGCCCTATCCAACAAATTCCCACTTTATTCACCCCCTTACAGTTGTAGCTGTAAAATGTTAAAAATATGTTATAAGCATTTATGGAATATAGATATTCAAATTAGGTATTTTATTACACATAATTTCATATCAAAACCTAAATAGCATTACTATTTAAAGTTATAAATATTAAGAAAAATATACAAAAGTTTAAATTTATTAACGCTCTCTTAAAATATTTTGCCATTGCCACAATATATATAATTTGTTTGTATATAAAACTTGAAGCACTAGATATAATCTTATTTAAAATAATTTCTATTTTAATAAATATTTATCATACTATTCTGTTTCTATAGAAAATTATAACTGCTTTTAAATTTATAGCCAAAATCTTTAATATTATTTCAAAAATATAATCATCATTTTCACTTTTATTTTAATTTTTTAAATTACATCAAGTTTAACTAATATAAATGTATTGCTAGTAGATATAATTTAATTTTTAAACTCACGCCAAATTGACGCGAGTTTAAAATATTAGTAGATGAAAAGATAAATAAAAGTTGTGATTATAATTACGCAAACGACATTCAATACAGCCCCTGCTTTAATCATCTCTCTTTGTTTTATAAGTCCTGTTCCAAATACAAGAGCGTTTGGTGGGGTTGCTACTGGAAGCATAAACGCACAACTTGCACCTATTCCAATAACTATTACCAAAGTCTCTTTTGGAAGTCCCATTTGTTCTGCAATAGTAGCAAAAATCGGCACCAAAAGTGCAGCCGAAGCGGTATTGCTAGTAAATTCAGTAAGTATGATGATAAACACACACACTACAAATATTATCACCAAAGGTGAAGCAAAACCAAAGATTTCAGCTACTTGATTGCCAAGAACCAAAGACGCCCCAGAATCTCCCAAAACCTTACTGAGAGCTAAACCGCCACCAAAAAGCAATAGCACACCCCAATCTGTATTTTCAGCTATATCGTGCCAAGTAGCAAGCCCTAAAACCCCAATAGCTGCCACTGCTCCCAAAGCCACAAAGGCATCACTAAAGTTTATACCAATTAAAACAGTCAGCTTTTTGGAAAAAATCCAGCAAAATGCAGTTATTAAAAACACAATTACAGTCAAAACTCTAGGTAAATTCCACTCAATATGCTCATCTATATCCATAGCTATTTTTTGTTTGAGATTTGGTCTAAAAACAAAATAAAGCACCACAAACATCACTGGCCACAAAATAAGCATCATAGGAAGCCCTACTTTCATCCAATCAGCAAAACTATATCCTAAAGCTATTGAAGTTATCGCATTTGGTGGTGAACCAACTATCGTTCCAAGCCCGCCGATACTTGCTGAATACGCAACCGCAAGCAAAGTAAAGACAAAAACATTTCTATCTTTTTCTTTGTCAAGTTGTGAAGTAAGACCGATGACAAGAGGAAGCATCATAGCTGCAGTAGCAGTGTTTGATATCCACATAGAAAGTCCGGCTGTTACAGCACATATCAAAAATATCGACACGCCTAAATTTCCACCAGCCAATGAAACAAGCTTCATTGCGATTTTTCTATCAAGTTTTTGGACATTTAGAGCAGTTGCAAGTGCAAATCCACCAAAAAACAAAAAAATCGTAGGCGATGAGAAATTTGACAAAGCCTGCCCTATAGTAATAGCCTTTACACTGCCATCTTCCATAGTTTTGCCAACACCGATTATAACTGCTAAAAATGGAATCATCACAGCAGTTATACTTATGTGAACAACTTCGCTAAGCCACAAGACAGCCACAAATAGTAGTAGCGACAGCCCCTTGTTTGCGTTGCTTCCAAAAGAATCAGGAAGTATGTTGTATAACAAAAACGACGCTATAGCAGCACCAAGTATAATGATCCACGATTTTTTGTTATTTTGAATAAATAAATCACTTCTAACTTCTTTGGACATATTCTCTCCTTTTTTATTGAGTATGAAAGAGTATAGCAATTATACGCTACAAAATGTAAGTTTGTGATGTTTTTTATCTGTTTATTTTGGATTAGTGTTACAAAAAGTAATAAATTTATAGAAACATTAAAATTTATGAGCTTTTAGATGAAATTTAACTGATAAATTTTTAAGATATCTGCTAATTTTAGCAGTAAAAATCTAGTATCGCTAATTTGTTACAAAATGTAACTAAACAGTGCATATATTAGACAAATTTATGAAATTTAAGCTTATATTATTAAAAGATTGATTCACAAAGCTTAAAAAGCTGCGAAAGTATAAATTTATATCCTTAAACTAATTTGTTTTTAAAATATCTTTGGTAATTCAAGAACACATTATTAATCATTTTGGCACTAAATTTGCTAAAGATAAAATTCAGCATTTTTTACTATTTTTAAAGTGCAAATTTTTAAACCAGCCGTAATAATCATCACCAAGTTTGCCGATATATAGCGGTTTTAGATTTAAATCACTTTGTAAATTTATGCGTGAAATAAAATTTGGTGAGAAAAATAGCAAAAAATACTCTATCTTATCTTTTAGTAAATTTAGCAAATTTTGCCCGCCCTCAACCATACAAAGCCCATTTTCAAAGATTTCTGATAAATTTGAAGTAATTTTAACACTTCTATTTTTAACATTAAAAAGCGGTATGGCTTTATCAAGCTCACCCCTTTGAGAAAGGATCAAAACATTTGGATTCTTTGGTGAGCCGGCATACCTGCTATCGAGAGTTGGGCGGTCAATCCTAACTGTATTGCCACCAATTGCCAAACTATCAATAACAGTGCGAATTTGATGGACTAATTTTAGCGAATACTCTGAAGTTATCTTGCCACCGCTTACTACGCCATTTGTGCTCATTCCAAGCTTGAAAAACACGAAATTTCCACTATGGGCTTTTGAAAATATCTCAAGCAATTCAGCAGATCCTTTATCATTTAAAAAATCAACTCTCACACCATTTGATTTTAGTGTTGTAGCCCCACCTTTTCCTTTACCGCTATCTTTAGAGCCAATTACTACTCTTTTAAAACCAAGCTTAGCTATTAAATCCGCACAAGGTGGGGTTTTGCCGCGATGAGCACAGGGCTCAAGTGTAACATAGATAGTAGAGTTTTTAAGTAAATTTGAGTGATTTTTCATAATAAAATTATATGTAAAATTTGGGTCTAAACTCTCAAAAATTTGTTGTGTTTCATCTAAATTTGAGCTTATTTTGCTTTGAAAATTTGATTTGTAAGCTTTTAAAAACTCATCTTTGAAATCCTTACTTTTTGCAAACAGAGCTAATAAAATAGCATTTGGTTCAGCGTGCAAAAATCCCGCTTTTTTGTGAGATGATATGGATAAGATTTGCAAACTCTCATCTAAAACCAAAGCCCCAACCGGCGGATTTGGATGAGTTAGAATTTGGTATTTCCAAGCTTCTTTTATGGCTAAATCCATATAAAATTGATCGTTCATAACAAGCTAGAATTTACCCCAATCCACATAAGTTTTAGCAAGTTTTATATCGTTTATACTGAAATTTTGCTCTTTCTCATCAGTTTTGATAGTTAAACTTTCACCATTAAAACTAACAATTTCACCACTAAATTTCTCTTTATTGTTTAATGTTAGTTTAACTAACTCACCAATGCTATTTGCAAAATGCTCTTTTTTACTAAGTTTTCTCTCAAGTCCGGGGCTGCTAACTTCTAGGATATAATCCCTATTTACAGGTGGTTTTACATCAAAAATAGGTGATAAAATTCTACTTAAGTTTTCACAATCATCCAAACTCACACCACCATCTTTTGTGATATAAACCCTAAAAATCGTGCAGTCATTTTCACTAACTATCTCACTATCGTAAAATTTCACGCCACACTCATTTGCAATCAAAGCTAAATCAACCATTTTTATTTAAATCCTTTTCTACGATTTTAAAAAGTTCATCCATTTTATTTTGGTGTTCTAACTCTTCGTCAAATTTAAAGTGAAAATTTGGACTTCTAAACCACCCCTCAGCTTCCATACAGTAATTTTGCAAATGGTATCTAACCTTGTCAAGTTTTTGCAAAACTTCGGCTTGTTCTTTTGGTGTAAAAAACATCTTATCAAGATAGACAAATGCATCATATCTACCCTTTTTGCACTCAACTTCAGTCACACAAAGCCCATTTAAAAGTGGATCTTCTAGCGTAGAAAATGCCTCAGGAATGAGCTGTTTTAAAACGCTTTGGGTTCTAAGGCGTCTTAGTTCGTTTTGATTCATCAGATAGTAGCCTTTTCTTTGGTCTCTTTAAAACTCTCTATATAATCGCCAACTTTCATATCGTTGTAGCCCTCAATTCCAACGCCACACTCATAGCCTTTTGCGACTTCTTTGACATCGTCTTTGAAGCGTTTAAGAGAGCTTATGCTTCCTTCAAATACCACTACGCCATCTCTAATAACTCTAATTTTAGCTCCCCTTACAATGTTTCCATCAGTTACCATACAACCTGCTATTTGACCTATTTTTGGCACATTAATAACCTGTCTAATCTCAGCTTGACCCATCTCTTCTTCTCTTATTACAGGACTCATCAAGCCACTTAAAATTCCTTTGACATCATCAATCAAATCATAAATGATATTATAAGTTTTGATCTCAACACCGCGTTCTTTGGCCTTTTCTTTGACCTCACCTGTTGGGCGGATATTAAAGCCAAGTATTATGCAGTTTTCGCTCGCACTAGCTAGTGCGACATCGTTTTGATTAATCCCACCAACACCACTATGAATGATATCAACCTTTATCTCATCATTTTTTAACTTTTCAAGGCTTGCGGTTATTGCTTCTAAACTACCACCAACATCGGTTTTGATGATTACTGGCAAGGTTTTTAGCTCGCCTTCGGCGATCTTAGCACTTAGTTCTTCAAGGCTTACTTTTGTAGATTTGGATAGCTCTTTTTGTCTTTGATAGTCGTGAATTTTGCTAGCGTATTCTCTAGCTTCCTTATCGCTTTTAACCGCGATGAGAGTTTCTCCAGCTTCAGGAACTTCGCTAAGTCCAATTATTACACCACACTCTCCAGGTGCGATTTGTTTTAGAGCTTTACCTTTATCATCTGTAATTGCCCTAACTTTGCCATAAGCAACTCCTGCAACAACTGTATCGCCAACTCTTAAAGTGCCATTTTCTACTATTAAGGTAGCCACAGGGCCTCTTCCTTTTTGAAGTGAGCTCTCTATGATGGTAGCCTTTGCGTCTGCGTTTGGATTGGCTCTTAGTTCAAGTAAGTCAGCTTGAAGCAAAACTATCTCTAAAAGCTCTTCAACTCCCATTCCTGTTTTAGCCGAAATAGGGACAAACTCATAACTTCCACCCCACTCTGTAGGAAGTATGTCAAGCTCAGCAAGTCCTGTTTTGACTAGATCTGGGTTGGCGGTTTCTTTATCCATTTTGTTAATAGCGATGATTATTGGGACATTTGCTGCTTTTGCGTGATTAATCGCCTCTTTGGTTTGAGGCTTAACCCCATCATCTGCGGCTACTACTACGATAACTATATCAGTTACATTTGCCCCTCTTTGTCTCATAGAAGTAAAAGCCTCGTGTCCTGGGGTATCAATAAATGTAATGTGGCGTCCATTTTTTTCTACCATATACGCCCCAACATGTTGGGTTATCCCACCTGCTTCATCTGAGGCAACCCTAGAGTGTCTTATATAGTCAAGCAAACTAGTTTTTCCGTGATCGACATGCCCCATTATAGTGATGACTGGTGCTCTTAGGACTTTATCATCATCATTTTGTTCGTTTTCGTAAGCTTTGACATAGTCAAACTCTTCTTGTTCATCTACGATATTAACCTCAATATTAAACTCATCAGCTAAAATCTCTATCGCATCTTCATCCAAAAAGTCATTTTTGGTAGTCATAAGCCCTAGCATAAATAGCTTTGAGATAATCTCACTAGGCTGTTTGCCAAGCTTATCTGCAAATTCATATACTCTTATCTCTTTTGGGATATTAATAGAGGTGATTTCAGCTTTTGATTCGGTTTTAACTGGTTTTTTGCGTTTTTTCCTTGAGTTTCTTGTGATACCGCCATCAAAATTACCATATGCGTTATTTTGCAAGGTTTTCATTATCACAGGCTGCTTTTTGGTAGTAGTTTTTTTCTCAGTTTGTATTGGCTTAACTGTAAAATCAGGCAAAACTACCACATCTTCATCATCGATACTGATATCAGCCATTTGGTGATCTGAGAGAATTTCTATCTTTGTAGCACTCTCTTTTTTGGAAACTGGAAGCTGTTTTTTCTCTTTTTTCTTCTTTTTTAAATTTGCCTCAGCATTTGAAAATATCGCATCAAGTCCTGCATTTAGCTTAATTGATGGTGCTTTTTGGGTTTTTCCTACGCTATTATTTGGACTTTCACTCAAATCAGAATCTTTTTTTCTTTTTACTATTACAAGCCCTTTTTTGCGTGGAAAAGGTGGAATTTTAGCCTTTGGCGCTTGCTTTACTTCTTCTTTTTTTGCTTTAAGCGACTCAGATTTTTGTATTTTTTGAGTTGGCTCTTTTTCAGCTTTGACAGGTTTTACGCTCTCTTGTTTTTTTTCTTTTTCTATATTTTGAGATTTTTTATCAGCTTTTGGAATTTTAGTTTTTTCCAAAATATTTTCACTGGAATTTACCACCTCTTCAAATTTCTCTTTCTCTTCAAGTTTATGTTTGATAGCGGCTTTTTTGGAAGTTTTTGGTTTGCTTTTTTTAGGCAATTCTCCGCTTTGAACATATGTATAAAGATCTGCTGCTTCTTCATTTGTAACTGTATTTTTTGCCGTTTTGACTTTTTTAAGTCCCATCTCTTGGGCTTTTTCTACTATCTCCTTGGCAGTATAACCAAGCTCAGCAGCAATCTCACTAATACTAACATTAGCCATTTAACAACTTCTCCTTTAATTCATTGTTTTCACAATTTTTTAAATTTATATATTTAGAAAGTATCTTTTTAAAATTTATGCCATCTTTATGCAAGCAAGCCTTACAAATGTAAAAAGATCTGCCATTTTCATCAGCACTAAATGTAAAATTTTTAATCCTATATCTTTTTAGAGTATTTTGATCTTGTCTTTGTCTGCATACAACGCACATTCTAATTGGTCTGTTTTTCATCTGATTATATCTTTATTTCTCTTTTATTTAGCTAAACTTAAAGCCATCATTATCGAAATCTAAAATTTCAACCCTAAATTTTGCAAATTTACTCACTAATTTTTCTTTTAAATTTTTCGCATCATCACTAAATACAATGTTTAAAAATGATGACCCACTTCCTGAAAGTGTGCTAAGCAAAGCTCCATTTGCATAGGCAATCGCTCTTATTTCAAAAAGTTCAGGAAGATTTTTCATTCTTATATTTTCGTGAATTTTATCAATCGCACCATAGCGTAAATCTTTGTAATTTTTGCTAAAAAAGCAACTTGTGATAAAACTTGCCCCACTTAAATTTGCCACACAACTTTGAAGCGGTAAATTCTTAGGAAGCTGTTTTCTTGCCTTTTGAGTTGGCATTTTAATGTCTGGTATCACAACTACAGCTTTTATCTCATTTGAAATCTCAGCCCGATTTGTGATGACTGAGTTTTTAAAAACCACGCTAGAAGTAAAGCCACCATATGTCGCAGGGGTGATATTGTCTGGGTGGTTTTCATAAATCAAAGCTTCATTTAAAATAGTCTGTTTTTTAACCTCAAATCCAGCTAATTTGTATGCACTTGCAATCGCACTCACAATGACTGCTGAGCTACTTCCAAGCCCTCTTGAAAATGGAATATTGTTGATGAAATTAAATCTAAATGTGTGAATTTCTCCTGTTAATTTTTGGTAAATTTCATTAAACAGCATAACAAAATAGTTATTTTTTAGAAATTTAGCACTATTTTCGTTCTCGCCTTTTATACTGATTGAGTGGAAATTTTGTCTTTTAATCTCAACTTCGTTGTAAAGCCCAAGTCCCAAACCAAGGCAATCAAACCCGGGACCCAAATTTGCACTAGTAGCTGGCACCAATACTCTCAAAAACTCTCCTATACGGCACTTAAAATGTAATTTGGTAGTATATCATCACTTAAATTTAATTTAGATAAATTTTGTGGCAAAACAAACTCACTGGGCTTTTTTTTGGCTAAAGTTATCTTGTTATTATCCAAAACAAAGCTTAGTTTGTTATTTGCTCTAATTGCGCCTTGAGAATTCAACTCAAATCCACTAACCGCAAACATATTAATATCTTTTATAATAGAGTATGAACTAAGCGTGATATAGGCAACCTTGATCCCCATAAAGCTACCAGGACCATTAGAGTAGATGATATTTTCTATTTTGAATTCAGCCTGTAATCTGCTGAGAATTTCTGGTATAAACTCGCTTGCGTTTTGTTCGCTTGAAATAGTTTTAATAAGATTAGAGTTTTCATAAATCCCAAGCAACACAGGCTTTGCTTGGGGAATAAAAAGAAGTGTGACTTTTTGCAAATTTGCACCCTAGGCAAAAACTTTGGCAAATTCTTTGGACTCTTGTTTTGAGAGTTTGACTAGTTCGTAGTTTTTCGCGTCATTTAAAATTTCCAAAGTCAATAGATGATTTAGATGATGGCTCCCTGCAAATGCCTCATAATCACATAACATCTGTGAGCCCATCAGTGCCAAATCCCCAATCGCGTCAAGGATTTTATGTCTTACAAACTCATTTTCATATCTTAATCCCTCAGGATTTAAGATTTTATTATCATCAAGAATTACTGCGTTTTCCAAGCTTCCACCAAGTCCTAAATTGTTTGCTCTAAGCATCTGCACATCTTTTAAAAAGCCAAATGTTCTAGCTTTTGCAATTTGATTGATGTAGCTTTCTTTGCTAAACTCAAATGTGTATCTTTGTTTGCCAATTAGCGGATTAGTAAAGTGGATAGTAAAGTCAAATTTCGGATTTTTGCTAGGTTTAACCATCACAAATTTAGCTCCATCTTGCACTTTTACCTCTTTTTTGATGATGATGACTTGCTTTTCTTCATCAAGCTTTTTAATCCCCGCCTCATCAAGCATCATACAAAATCCTATCGCACTGCCGTCCATTACCGGAATCTCATTAGCGTCTACTATAATCCTAATATTATCAATACCATATCCATTAATAGCACTAAGCAGGTGCTCAATTGTAGAGATATACGCTTCACCACTTCCTATCACGGTCGCCATTTGAGTATTGATGACATTTTTTGGCTCAGCTTTTATGCTTACGCCCAAATCGCTTCTATAAAATACTATCCCACTTCCAGCTTCCAAAGGCTCAAGAATCAGCTTTATAGGCTCACCCTTGTGAAGTCCTATACCAACGCCTTCAACTCTTTTGGCTATAGTTGTCTGTTTCAAAATAGTTCCTTAATCTATAAATTTCTTAAATTTTACAACAAAATAGGTAAATACTAGTAAATTTAACCAGCATTTTGGATAGTTTTTTGGGCTGAATTAAAAATATCTAAGACATTATCTTTAATCCACTTTTTATCCATCCACTCAATTGGTGTAACTTCAATACCTTGCACTATCACGCTAAAATGCAAATGATCTCCAAATGCTAGCCCACTAGATCCAGTAGCTCCAATGACGCTACCTTTTGAAATTTTATCACCAACATCCACGCTACTTGTGCTACAATGCCCATAAAGAGTGTAAATTCCAAATCCGTGGTGAAGTACAATAGTAAGGCCATAAATTCCATTTTGTGCTACCATTACAACTTCAGCGTCATTGCTAGTAACGATTGAGGCGTTTGCAACGCTTGCAAGATCAAGCCCCAAATGCCATGACTCACTCACTAGTTCATCATTCATTGTATAAAATCTATGATCACCATAATTTGCCACTACTTGAGCGTTTTTGAGTGGGTAAAATCTATTGATATCAAGCCCTTCGTAAGCGTTTTCTTTGATATGTTTGGTCGCTTCAAATATCACTTTTTCATTTGCATTTCTTAGAGTTTCATTGACAAACTTAAACTTATCAACCCCTACAAGTTTGCTTGGATCACTTGCATAAATTTCACTAAGATCGGTGATTTTGCCATTGATAAAGTTTTGGGTCAAAGCGATAGTGGATTCTTTGTAATTGCGGTTTTGGATATAGTATCTAATGCGACTTTTTGTCTCATTTCCTGCGTAGTCTTTGGCGATGATATAGGCTGCGTAGTCGCCTTTTTGTTGGGCTGGCCACGCAATGATTGAGGCGTAATATCCATCTTTTACAAATGGTTTAGCTTCAAATTTATGCCCTAAATTTGTCTCAATATAAACCTCTTTTAGCATCTCATCTTTTGCACTAAAAACAACCGTTGCACTTCCGCCTTGTTTGATAGAATACGAATTAGCAATAGTATAAACCTCAGGCCTTTTAGTATCAACTATAACATCACTAAGCATAGAAAGCTTGTTGCCTCTTAAAAAATTCCACCTGCTAATATCAGTTACTTCAATACCGATTTTATAATTTAAATTTTTGTTAAGTTTTAGCTCTTTTGGGGCAAGAAGCTGCAAATTTAGAGTTTTTTGTGGAATATTTAGCTTTTGATCAACAAGTGTAGTTGAGTTTAGAGCCGAATCTGTGATGAAAATTTTCACACTCTTTATGCCAGAATTGTCTGTTATATTTAAATCTATCGCAGAGTTTAAATTCCAATAAATTTGATTTGATAAATTTATCTTAGGGGGCTCTTTTTCAAACATATTTGAATTGTAAATATAATACCCGCCATACCCCAAAACAAGCAAAACCAAAAGGCTTACCAAAATTTTCAAAACCGCCAAACTTCCACCACTACTTCTTCTCATTTACTACCTTTGATTAAATTTAAAATATTATATTGTTTTTGGATAAATTTATTATAAAATATCTCTAATTTTTCTAGCGTTTGTTATCCACTCTTTTAGCTCATCCCATTTTTCTTCTTTTATTAAATTTGTGCCGATTTCAAGCTCTTTTTTAAAGTGATCAACAGCATTTAGGACATTATCTTTGTTTTGTTTGAAAATATCAACCCACATTATCGGTGAAGATTTGGAAATTCTACTCATATCACCAAAACTTCTATTGGCTAAATTTATGATATTTTTTGTGTTTTCCTCTTTTAAAACGCTATTAACGAGCGAAAAACTAATGACATGGGGAAGATGAGAGATAAATGAGACATGATGGTCGTGGCTTTTTGCATCCATAAATGTTATACGCATTCCAGCATTTGAGAGAAGCTCAACCGCTTTTTTAAGATGAAATTTATCAGTGTCATTGTCTTCGCAAATCACCACAACAGCTTCTTTTAACAAATCTTTCATAGCAAATTTTGGACCTGAGTTTTCAGTTCCAGCCATTGGGTGGGCTGCTATTAGATTGCCCTTTATGGATATTGGACAACTTTGAATAATTCTTTTTTTAGTGCTTCCTAGATCAATTATAGTTGTAGTTTTTGGTATATCTTGCATATCTTGCAAGGTTTGGATAATTGCCTCCACAGGAATCGCCAAAAACACTACATCGCACTTTTTTATCTCATCAAAACTAGCCATCTCATCAACTATACCTAAATTTATCGCGTCAAGCTCGTTTTGTCTATTTATATCATATCCAACTCTTTTTTCTACTAGTTTCATATCTTTTAAAGCAAGCCCCATAGAACCGCCAATAAGCCCTAAACCTACAATTCCTACTCTCATTTTTTCCCTTTTGAGTTAATTTTAAAAATCTTTATGATATTATATGACTTTTATTTTTATTTTTAGGTTAAAAAGTATGCGTAAAATTTTAATTTTGACAGTAGTTTGTGTTGCATCACTATTTGCAAGACAGATTCAATCAGTAAATTTCACAGGGCTAAATCTCATATCGCCCACTTCAGCTGCAAGGATAGCTGGGCTTGAGGTTGGAGAAGAACTAACAGAAGAAAAAATTGATAGAGCAATTATAAATCTATTTGCTCAAGGCTATTTTGATAACGCTTTTGTTGAAGAAAATGGTGGTAATATAACAATCCATCTCAAAGAAAAACCTGTTATTGCAAGGCTAAATATAGAGGGTGTTGTCACAAATGATAAAGACAAAATGCAACAGATCATAGCGATAAATCCTGGAAATTTTTACGATGATGTTATGCTTAAAAGATCAAGAGAAAATATCAAAAATTTCTATCAAGCTCAGGGATATTTTGATACCGTAACAGAGTTTGAAACCACACCACTTAATGATTCAAACTCATCAATTGTAATGGATGCAGTAATTAATCGCGGTGAAAATGTCATAATAAAAAAGATAAATTTTATAGGAAGCGATTATCTATCATACTCTGATGTTTCAGGGGTAATCTCAAACCACGAAAGAGAAACTCTTGGCTGGATGTGGGGCTTTTATGATGGTAAGCTTAAGATCAATGAGCTTCCAAACGACGCAGCAAAGATCAAAGAAGCCTATATGAAAAAAGGTTATCTTGATGCAAATGTTTCACTTCCTTATGTCGATGTTTATAGAGATAACTATACAGCTGATTTGACCTACTACATACAAGAGGGCAAACAGTATAGTGTAAATTCCATCAATATTAACGCACCTAAAAATTTAAATCTCGATACCAAAAAAATCATCTCAGATTTTAAATTAAAATCTGGCAAAAGAATGAGCTCAGACTGGCTTAGAAAAGATATGGAAAAACTTAGCAATATAGTGGCTGATCAAGGCTATGCATTTGTTGATATAAACCCTGTGGTAGTGCCAAATAAAGAACACCCTCAAACAGTTGATATAACCTTTGAAGTTGTGCCGCACAATGAGATTTATGTCCGCAATGTCACAGTTACAGGGAACGAAAAAACAGCCGATAAAGTTGTGCGTAGAGAGATGTATCTAACAGAGGGTGAAAAATACAATAGAACAGATTTGATTGACTCAAGAAATGCCCTAAGAAGAAGTGGATATTTTGACGCAGTAGAAGTAAGCGAACAAAGAGTTGGCGAAAATGAGATAGATTTGATAGTAGATGTTAAAGAAGCTCCTACTGGAAGTATAACTGGCGGTGTTGGGTATGGAAGCGAAGATGGATTTTTGGTAAGTGCTGGAATTAGCGAAAGAAATCTCTTTGGAACAGGGCTAAAGGGTGATATCTACCTTGATATGGGTGATGACACTACAAGCGGAACGATTTCTCTTACAAATCCACGCGTATTTGACTCACCATATAGCCTTGGAATGAGTGTATTTATGCTGGAAAGAGATTGGGATGATTATGAGGTTGATACAAAAGGTTTTAGTATTACAGGTGGTAGAAAACTTGGTAGATACACAAACCTTTATCTAACCTATAAATTTGAAGACTCAGATGTTTCTGGGATAGATGAATTTTACAAACTAGCTGGATATCAAGATGATCAATTTGTGACTAGCTCTCTTATTCCTAGTATTGTTTTTAATAATACCGATGATTATTTTACACCTAGAAGTGGAATTATAGCAAATGCATCATATCAATACGCAGGAATTGGTGGGGATTTGGATTATCAAAAACTCAATCTTGGATTTAAGTGGTTTTATGGCTTAGAAGATATGCTTGACTGGGATGTGATTTTTAGGTATAGAGCTCAATATAACTATTTGTGGGGCGAAGATGATAACTTGCCAACCAACGAAAAGGTATTTTTGGGCGGAATTAGCACCGTTAGAGGATTTGATAGTAGAAGTATCCCGCAAAAGAAATTCTGCAATCAAAACGGAGCTTGCGACTATGTTGATGTGGGTGGAAAACAAGCGTTCTCAAACTCCTTTGAGCTAAGTTTCCCACTGATTGAGAGAATCAATATGCGATTTATCACATTCTTTGACTATGGAATGATAGGTGAAAACTCTTTAGACGATGAGCATAGATATAGTGTTGGAGCTGGAATTGAGTGGAACTCACCACTTGGAATGCTTCAAATCTACTACGCTGAACCGCTAAATGACGAAAATTATGATGATACAAATAGATTTGAGTTTAGCATAGGTAGGAGATTTTAATAGTTGGCAAAATCTGCCAACTATTTATAAGATTTAGTTATATTGCTAATTTATAAATCTCACTTAAGTTTTAGGATATCATTAGGATTTAATATTATTATATATTTAATCTTACACTCTTTTTATCTCTAATCATATTTTTTATAATCATACAATTTTTCTATTATATTCAAAAACTTAGTAATTTTTAGTTAGTAATTTTAATATTTTTCTTGCTTTTTTATATACATGATTTTATACCATTAGCAAATTCTCAAGCATTTATCTACCGCATTTTTCAGTTTTTTAATTTACTATACAACTTATTTGCTGACCTTTTCAAGCCACTCTTTTATCTCTTTGAATTGCAAATTTACACTTTGATTAGAAGTTCCACCAAGTGATGTTCTAGCCTCTTTTGAGTTGTATAAATTTAGTACCTTAAATGCCTCTTCATCAAATCTAGGATCAATCATCTCAAGCTCATCTACGCTAAGTTCGCTTATATCTTTGCCAATCTCTTCGGCTTTTGCGACACATTTTCCAGCCATAAAATGAGCTTTTCTAAATGGGATATCATATTTTTTGACAAGATAGTCAGCCAAATCTGTAGCACTCAAATGCCCTTTTTTGCACGCTTTTAACATATTTTCTTTGTTTATAGTTGTGGTTTGAAGCATTGCAGCCAAAATTATCAAAGAGTGTTTGACCTGTTTTGCACTATCAAAAACGCCCTCTTTATCCTCTTGCATATCTTTATTATAAGCAAGCGGTATGCTTTTCATCGTAGTTAAAAGTCCCATTAAATTTCCATAAGCTCTGCCGGTTTTACCTCTGATTAGCTCTGCGACATCGGGGTTTTTTTTCTGCGGCATAATTGAGCTTCCAGTTGAAAACTCATCACCTATTGTGATAAATTTAAACTCCTGCGAAGACCAAAGGATTAACTCTTCGCAAAGCCTTGACATATGAGTGAAAACTAAACTTATATTAAAAAGTATTTCTAATGCAAAATCCCTATCACTAACTGAATCCATTGCATTTGAAGTTGGTGCGAAAAACCCAAGCTCTTTTGCTGTGATGTTTCTGTCTATCAGGTAGGATGTGCCAGCAAGTGCTGCACTTCCAAGCGGGCAAAAATTGTTTCTCTCATAGCTTGAGATAAATCTCTCATAGTCTCTTTTAAACATATAAATATAAGCTAGAATATGAAACGAAAGGCTTACGGGTTGGGCGTGCTGAAGGTGAGTAAAGCCAGGAAGTAAAGTGTTTTTGTGAGTTCTAGCGATGCCAAAAAGCACTCTAATCAGCTCAAGTAAAATTTTAGAAATTTCTATATTTTCATACATTACGAATTTTCTAAAATCAGTCGCAACCTGATCATTTCTGCTTCTTGCGGTGTGAAGCTTACCACCAAGTTCAATTCCTATTAGCTCGCTTAGGCGTTTTTCAACCGCCATATGGATATCTTCATCTTCTATTTTCCACTCAAATTTGCCACTTTCTATCTCTTTTAGAACTAAATCCAAGCCATTTATGATTTTTTGAGCTTCGTCTTTTGTGAGAATTCCACACTCACCTAACATCTTAGCGTGGGCTTTTGAGCCTTTGATATCCACACTAAATAGCTCCTTGTCAAACTCAATCGAAGCGTTAAATTTCTCAAGCAATTTTGAGCTCTCTTTGCTAAATCTTCCCGACCACATTTTTTGCATTTTTACACCTTATTTAAATATTTTTCTTATTATTAATAGCACAATTGCCAAAAACCCAACTCCAAAAAGCACAAATTTATTGATAGCAAAACTTTTGGCATTTGGCGAATTATTGTCAATATAGAGCCAAACTGACTCAAATCCAGGCACATTTAGAGTAAGCTTGCCGTTTTTATAGCCATCAGTTTTGATATGAATTGTATTAATTGAGCTAGTTGTAATCTTAGCATCTTTTAAAAGCATAGTTTTGTATGAGTAGTTTTTAACTTCATCATTGCAATTTTTTGGATAGAAAAACAGATCATACTCTTTGTTTGGCTCTATTAGTAACTTTTCTCCGCCACGCACCACAAAATACGGGTAGTTTGGGGTTTTGGTTTTAAATTCCCACTCGATTTTTTTGTCTTCTCCATCAAAATACTCAAATACAGCCTTATAAGTTTTATCAAAATCAAACACCCTATTGCTAAAAACCGCAAACTGCTTATCTGAAAACAGAGCATTCATATCATTATCTTTAGTTAGGATAAATGTATCGTCAAGCTCACCACCATTTTCATCAAAAATCTTAAAGGACTTCATCAAAATATTTTTGCTAAATTTACTAAACTCAATGCTTACTGGATTTGCAGTGATTTTACATTTTGGATATGGATCTGGAACTTCGCCCCCAAAAAACGCTTGAGCCTTTTTGGCTGGATAGACTATAAATCTCATAGAAGAGAGCGAATTTAAACTCTCAAATTTATCTTTTTTAATTTTAATATCTTGGTTTTTGCAAAAATTTCCATAAAATTCACCATACCCTTTATCTGAAATTCCCATCTTACAAAAGCTATTAATGCCTGAGTTTCCCATATTATAGACATAAATTTTATCTTTTTGTTCGCCTACGCTAGCAAATCCTATACTGTCGGTGTTATAGTTTAAAAAGCCAAAGCGGTGATAAATCGCACTTAGTAAATTGTCAATTGAATAGATAAAATTTGGGTCGTTAAATGAGATATTTTCACTAACACCTAAGCTTTGATAGCCTACGGCTAATGCTCTTTGAGATGGATTTTCACCTGTAAAACCAGCACCACCTGGTGCTTCTGCGTGATTAGAAAGCGAAGCTTCATTCATACCATTTTGTGCTAAATAGTTAGCGTGATTTCTTGCACTCATCTCTAGGATAGGGTCAATTTTATACGCTCTTAATCCACTATCAAATCTCACTGAATTTAGATAAGATAGTGGATTGTTAGCGTCTATGTAGCCGTCTTGGGGCGGAAGTGCTTTGATAAAAGTGCTTTGATCACTTTCGCACCCAGATAGAAAAAATAAAATTATAGCACTAAGCCACAGGGCCTGCTTTGGCATACTCAACGCCCTCTTTTACATCTTCGTATCTTTTAAAATTTTCTACAAACATACTTGCAAGTTTATCTCTAGTTTTTTCATACAGTTTTTTATCTTGCCAAGTATTTTTAGGATTGAGTAAATTTGTATTAACACCCTTTAGCTCTTTTGGAATAGCGATATTAAATTTAGCAAAATTTTCAAATTCACACTCTTTTATACTTCCATCAAGTATCGCATTTATGCAGGTTCTAGTGGCCTTTATACTCATTCTTTTGCCAGTGCCATATTTACCACCGCTCCAGCCAGTATTGACTAAATAAACACTCACACCGTGTTTTTGTATTTTTTCACCCAAAAGTCTAGCATACACAGTTGGATGAAGCGGCATAAACGGCTCACCAAAACACGCACTAAATGTAGCAACTGGCTCGGTTATTCCCCTTTCTGTTCCTGCAACTTTGGCTGTGTAACCGCTCAAAAAATAGTACATTGCTTGTTCTTTTGTTAGCTTTGAAACTGGCGGCAAAACGCCAAAAGCGTCCGCTGTTAAAAATATGATATTTTTTGGGTGTGATCCCATTAGGGTTGGTTCGTGATTTTTGATATGCTCTATTGGATAGCTAACGCGAGTATTTTCAGTTTTAGTTGCATCACTAAAATCCACCTTGCCATTTTCATCAGCCACGACATTTTCAAGCAAAGCGTCTCTTGTGATAGCTGAGTAAATCTCAGGCTCACTTTGTGGGTCTAAATTTATACATTTTGCATAGCAACCACCCTCAAAATTAAATATACCATCTTCATCCCAACCGTGTTCGTCATCGCCTATAAGTTTTCTGTTTGGGTCTGTTGAAAGGGTAGTTTTGCCAGTGCCTGAAAGTCCAAAAAATAGTGCTGTATCTCCATCTTTGCCTAAATTTGCCGAGCAGTGCATTGAGAGTTTGTTCTCAAGCGGTAGCCAGTAGTTCATCATCGAAAAAATACCTTTTTTCATCTCGCCACCATACCAAGTTCCGCCAATTACCGCAACATTATCTTCGATATTAAATATTACAAATACTTCACTATTTAAGCCGTGCTTCTCATAATCTTCATTTTTGCACTTGCAAGCGTTATAAACTACAAAATCAGGGGTAAAATTCTTGAGTTCATCTTCATTTGGTCTTATAAACATATTTTTGACAAAATGTGCTTGCCACGCAACTTCAGTGATAAATCTAACGCTTTTTCTACTCTCTAAGCTTGAGCCACAAAAAGCGTCTTGGACATAAATTTCTTTGCCACTTAGTTGTTTTTTAGCTTTAAGCAAAAGCTCATCAAATAGCTCTTTGCTAATTGGCTTATTGGTTTTGCCCCACGCGATATATTTTTGAGACGGGTCTTGCTTGACGAAATACTTATCCTTAGGGCTTCTGCCCGTAAAAATTCCGGTATCAACCATAAAAGTACCATTTTGGCTCACTCTACCTTCGTTATTTTTTACTTCGTGCTTAAAAATTTCATCATAGCTAAGATTGTGATAAATCTCTTTGATATTTTCAAGTCCCAAACTATCTTTTAGCATAATTTTTCCTTTTTAATAATAAATAATTTTTTAATTATAGCACATAATTTATGTGTAAATTCTAAAATTCAGCAAAGATTTATTTGATTATCACAAGTGGCTCACCAGCATTTACACTCTGGCCATTTTTTACATTAATAGCCGTTATCACGCCAGATTTAAGAGCAACAACTTCAATCTCCATCTTCATAGACTCAAGTATGATGATAGGCTGGTCTTTTTTGACCGTATCGCCAACTTCAAATAAAATTTTAAAAACATTGCCCGGAAGCTCAGCCACTACGCCAACTTCGCCATCTGCGTCCATAATAGGTGCAGCCTCAGATGGCCTAGAATAGGCTTGATTTTCATCTGATACCTCTACATTTTCGCCATCGCAAACTCTAACATCATATCTGTTGCCATTTACCATTACGGTATAAAACTCGTTTTGTGGCTGATTTTGAGCTGGTTTGCTAGCTTCTGCTGGCCGAGTGCCTTTTCTAACCATTACTTTTGCATTGCCTTTTAAAAACTCAAGCCCTTTTTCTTTGCAAGCTAAAAATATAAAGATGTTTTCTTCGCTAATTTCGATATTTTCTTTTGTGAGAATTTCCTTAGCATAAGCGATACTTTTAGTTTTATCTTCGTTTGCTATCTCCATAGCATTTCTTGTGGTTTCAGGCAAATTTAACTGCTCTTTTGCAAGCTTGACAACTCTCTCATCTGGCTTGATAGGTGTTTTGCCAAAATAGCCCAAAACCATCTTGCCATACCCTTCAGAGATCTTTTTCCACTTGCCAAACATTACATTGTTAAAAGCTTGTTGGAAATAAAACTGGCTCACAGGCGTTACACTTGTGCCATATCCGCCAAGTTCTACTACTTCTTGCATAGCTTCAATCACAGCTGGAAATTTATCTAAAATATTATTGTCTCTCATCATTTGAGTGTTGGCCGTCAATGCACCCCCTGGCATAGGTGAAAATGGAATGATAGGATTAACTTGCACAGCCTCTGGCGGCAAAAAATACTCTTTTAAGCACTCTTTTAGCACGCTCTCATACTCTAAAATTTTATCATACTCAAGCCCACCAAGATCAAATTCTCTGCCTTTTAATGCGTGAAGCAAAGTTAAGATATCAGGCTGGCTAGTTCCCCCACTTACTGGGGCAGCAGCCAAATCTATACCATCAACACCAGCTTCAAGAGCTGCTAAATAGCACGCTACGCTAACGCCTGCAGTTTCGTGAGTGTGAAGCCTGATATGGGTGTTTTGTGGCAAAAGCTTTCTAGCCATTTTGATGGTTTCATAGACTTTTTGTGGGCTACTTGTGCCACTTGCGTCTTTAAAGCACACACTATCAAACTCTATCTCTTCATTCAAAATATCTCTTAAAACTTTCTCATAAAAAGCTGCGTCGTGAGCACCTTTGCACTTTGGTGGTAGATCCATCATAGTTACTACTACTTCGTGTTTTAGCCCATATTTTTTAATGCACTCTGCACTAAATTTAAGATTATTGACATCATTTAAGGCGTCAAAATTTCTAATCGTTGTGGTTCCGTGCTTAGCAAAAAGCTTGGCGTGAAGATCTATCATCTCAGCACTTCCAGTATCAAGAGTTACGGTATTTACACCACGGCCTAGGGTCTGAAGATTTGCCTCTTTGCCAACAACACTTCTAAATTTATCCATCATATCAAAAGCGTTTTCATTTAGGTAAAAAAACAAGCTTTGAAACCTAGCTCCACCACCAAACTCAAAGTGTGTAATCCCTGCATTTTTAGCCGCTTCAAGTGCTGGCAAAAAGTCATCCATTAAGACTCTCGCACCATAAACTGATTGGAAACCATCTCTAAAAGTTGTATCCATCACATCTATAAATTTTTTAGCCATCTTTTATCCTTTATTTTACAAACATTTCTATACCAAAGACGCTTGGAAAAACCGCTATGAGCGTCAAAACTAAAATTTGAATGAGTATGAATGGTATCACACCTTTATAAATATCTAAAGAACTCACACTTGGCGGGGCGACTCCTTTTAAGAAAAATAGACTAAATCCAAAAGGTGGCGTCATAAAAGAAGTCTGTAAATTTACAGCTATTAATATAGCAAACCACACAGGATTTAGATCCATCGCCATAGCAATTGGTGTTAATATAGGAAGTATAATATATGATATCTCAACATAATCAAGAAAAAATCCAAGTATCAATATACTTAGCATTGTTAAGGCTATAAAACCCCAGCTTCCACCAGGCAAGTTCATCATAAACTCTTCAACTATCTCATCTCCTCCTGTATAGCTAAAAACCATAGAAAAAGCTGTAGCCCCAATAAGAATAGTAAATACCATAGCTGAAATTTTCATCGTCTCAACAAGTGCGTCCTTTAAAAGCTTAAACGAAAAAGTTCTATAAAGTAGAGCTAAAACAATTGCACCCACACAACCAAAAGATGAAGACTCAGTAGGCGTAGCGATACCTTTAAAAATAGAGCCCAAAACTAGCAAAATAAGAGCTAAAACCGGCACTACATTTTTGAGTGCGTCTTTGATTTGAGCTTTTTTGGTAGTCCTGGTTTCAACCGCTGGGGCTTTGTGTGGATATAAAAACGAATAGATTGCAATATAAATAATATAAGCTACTACTAAAGCAATTCCTGGGATAATCGCAGCTCTAAAAAGATCCCCAACTGAGATTTGAAAAACATCACCTATAACTATAAGAACGATTGATGGCGGGATAATTTGGCCAAGTGTGCCTGAGGCTGCTATCGTGCCACAACCTAGGGATTTGTCATATTTGTATTTCATCATAACAGGCAAACTAATTGCACCCATCGCAATAACACTAGCTCCAACTATGCCTGTAGTAGCTGCTAAAAGTGCTCCAACTATTACGGTGCTTATTGCTATACCACCCCTTATCTCGCCAAACAAAAGCGCCATAGATTCTAGCAGTCTCTCAGCAAGGCGGGTTTTTTGCAAAATCATTCCCATAAGGATAAAAAGCGGAACTGAGATAAGAATTTTGTTTTCCATAATAGAATAAACTCTATATGGCATAAAAGAAAACATTCCTATAAAAGCATCAGCCATATCCGCTAAATCTCCACCAAGATTATCAATCACTGCATAAATCAGACCAAATAGCATAGCTATCGCCCCAAAAGTAAAAGCCACACTAAAGCCAATAAGAAGCATAAATAAAGCACAGCAAAACATCACAATACCTACCATTTATACTCCTTTTGCACCACTTGATTCTTGCTCTAAAAAATCAGAATGCCCTGTAGTTTTAATATCGATGTAGGCATTTAAATTTTTGATAAAATATCCTATAGAATAGATTAAAAGACACCAAAATGACACAGGAATGCTAGCCTTGATAACCCATCTATGAGCAAGCCCACCCGGATCAGCACTTCCTTCAGATGTCGCGTAAGCTTCAGCAACAAATCCATATGATAAATTTGCAACCAAAAGCCCAAAAGGTACAATAAATATTAATGTTCCTATCATATTTATTATGGCTTTTTTATTTGGTGAAAATCTATCATAAAGCACATCAACCCTGACATGAGCGTCTTCTTTGAGTGCATAGGCTATACCAAACAAAAACATCGCGGCAAAACAGTGCCACTCCATCTCTTGAAAAGCGACATTACCATAGTGAAAAAAATACCTAGCACAGACATTAAAAAACACAAAACAAACTAAAAGCACAAGAAAAAAAAGCGAGATAAAACCGCAAATATCGGCAAATTTATCAAATACCTTTTCAGCCTTTTTCAAAGCATTCAAATTTTGTTCTCCTTAGAATTTATAAATAATAGGTTTAATTTTACCGAAATTTACTTTAAAAATTATAATTTATAACTAATTTTTTAAATTGTCTATTTTTTAAATTTGTAAAAAGATAAAATTTGATATATAATCAATGATAATTTAAATTATTGGAGTTGATATGAAAATCTTAAAAAATCTGGTAGTAATTTTTGCTATTTTAGGGTTTTTTGGTTTAGAAATTTATGCCGAAAATATTGCCAAAGAGGGGCAAAATTATTTTAGGCTTGAAAATCCTTTGCCAAATCAAAACTCTACGCTGATTAAAATTTTTAGTTACGACTGTCCGTTTTGCTATAAATATGACAAATCCGTGATGAGTTCAGTGATGAGTAAGCTTGATGGGGTAGAGTTTAAGCCCTATAATTTAACTAGGAAAGCTAAATTTGGAGAGATTGCAAGTGAAATTTTTGCCACAATGATTGTCCTTGATAAAAAAGATGGGGTAAGTTTAATTGATGATAACTCTAAATTTAAGCAGGTGAAATTTGCCTATTACAAGGCCTATCACGACAAAAAAGAGCGTTGGAATAGCGAAAATGGCAGTGATGAGTTTTTAAAACTTGGGCTTGATAGTGTAGAGATGAGCCAAAAAGAGTATGAAAAAGCCAAAAAAGACCCAAAAGTTAGCGAAATTTTAAACGCTTGGAATAGTGAGCAAATTTATGAAATAGCTAAACTTCAAGGAATTCCAGCATTTATTGTAAATGGTAAATATTTATTGAATACAAGCTCAATAAGAAGCGTTGATTATATGATTAAACTCATCAAAGAATTAAATGAGTTGGATTAGAGATAATTTGACTAAAAAAGTTCGTTTATTATTTATACTTACTGCCATAATGGTATTTGGCGTGTTTTAGCATCTCATCTGTTTTTTCAAAATTATCTTTTTATGAGACCTTGCGAACAGTGTGTTTATATCAGATTTGCTTTTGTAATTGTAGGAATTTGTGCATTTATTTTATGTATAAATTTAAATAAATTTATAAGAGTTATTTTATATTTTAGGAATTTGAGCGTGGTTTATGGTGCATTTGTAGCCTTAAAACTTAGAAGTATTCATTAAAGCTATAAGTGATGAAAACGCTATTTTTGGCTTTGGCGGATGTTCTTTGGAGTCAAAATTTCCACTAAATTTACTACTTGATAAACTGAGTCTTTTTAAGCCAACCGGTGAGTGCGGGTTTAATGCACCACAGCCACAATTTAATGCGAGTTTAGATGCTATTCAGAGATTTTTTGTAGATCTGTATAGTGATGGATGGTATTTAATTCCAAATATCAAATTTATGGATATGGCGACTTGTTCGCTTATAATTTTTGGCTGTTTTTTGCTAATTTTGATGGTAAATTTTATAAACGAAATTATAAATTTTGCAAAATATTACAAATTTTAAGCAAACCAAAAGCGTAAATTTATTAAACTTTCAAACTATTGTCTGTCAAATAGTAGGGGTGGAACTCAATCCGAACTTTGCAAACTTTAGAAATTTATCAAAAGGATTTTTTATGAAAAAAATTGTATTTTTCATGATTGCTTTGTCAGGCTTTGCTTTTGCGGGTGACGTACTTGAGTCTTATACAACTTTAGCTGCGTATTCATTTATGGCTTCAGCTATCGTTCTTGGAATTGCTGCTCTTGGTGGAGCTTTAGGTATGGGAAATGCCGCTTCTGCTACAATTAGCGGTATAGCTAGAAACCCAAGCGTTTCAAGCAAACTTTCAACCACAATGTATATCTCTTTGGCGATGATTGAAGCTCAAGTTATATACGCACTTGTTATTGCATTTATTTTACTATTTGCAAACCCATTTATAACTGACGCATTAAGTGCTGCTGCTAATGCGTAATAACTAAGCCTAGCTTGCTAGGCTTATGCGACCATGGTGGAATTGGTAGACACGCTATCTTGAGGGGGTAGTGAGTTACGCTCGTGCGAGTTCAAGTCTCGCTGGTCGCACCACTTAAACTAATATTAATAAATATCACTATTTATTTTTATTACTTCGCTTCTATTTTCTATAAATTTCACATATCTATTATAAACCATTTCTGTAGTTGTATGACCTAAGAGCTTAGAAAGCTCATAAGGGCTTAAATTTCCTTTTTTTAATATATTAGTAGCGTATGTGTGTCTCATAATGTAAGGCTTTCTATAGGCTAAATTTAGCCCTTTTAATAGTGGCTTCCAATAATACCTTATAAATGATGATAAATCTTTGTATGGTTTAGAATATTGATTGACTATAAGATAATCGGTTTGTAAGGTTTCAATGTAGTTTTTTAAGTCATCATATATAAAATTATTTATTGGAATGCTTCTTATACTCGATAAAGTTTTTGGTGTATGCTCCCCAAATTTAGACCTAGCTTTTTTAATGTTTATTACTCTTTTGATTAAATCAATGTTTTCTTTTTTTAAAGCTAAAATCTCACCAGTTCTCATTCCACTATAAAATCCTATAAGTAAAAATATCTGAAACTTTACAGGATAGAATTTGGAAGCCTTTAGTATTTCTTTAACTTCGCTTGAATTAAAGGGGTAAATTTGTGGTTTTATCTTTTTAAGGTTAGGTATATACTCAATTGGGTTTTTATCTATACAATCATCATATTTTGCGAGTAAAAAAATCTGATTTAATACGCTTTTATAATCGCTTAGAGTTTTGGAGCTTAGCTCTAGGGAGCTAAACCAAAGGCGTATTTCACTGGCTCTTATTGTTTTTATATCTCTAGACTTTAAAAAATCTAGTCTTTTATCTACAATTGTTTTATATTTATAATAAGTTGATAGCTTGCATTCGTTTTTAATTATCTGTAAAAATAGTTTAGAAAAATAGTCAAATTTCATTAGAATGGTATCTCGCAATATCCTAAATTTGAGTAATACTCAACTAAAATATCTAAGTTATTTAACATTTCTTTTGGAATGCGATTTTCAATTGAAGTAAATGCACCTAAACCGCGATCAAATAATTCATTTTCAATAAGTGCTATTTTTAGAGCTTTATCGCAACTTATACAATCAAACTTAATTTTTTGGTAGTAGTTATATAATCTGTAGTTATTCATATATTTAAAAGGCAAATCATCATCTGAAATAGTCCTTAAATCTATCCACTCTCTTTCTTCTTTACGCCGTATAGAAATTTTATCTTTTACTTTTGTAGATTTAACTTTAGTAGGTATATAATTATCTTTTTTGTATTCGTGCACTAGCCTACCACTATTATAATATAATAAATGTCCCTTTTCATAAATCAATTCTTGATTGGTTTGTGGAATTATAAAAAAGATATAATCTTCTTTATAATTCCACTCTATAACACAATCATCGCTGTTTTTAAAAAAACACAAATGTGCGTAATCTTGCAAGGATTTTATAAAATTTATCTTTCTATAGACCCATAAAGGGACTTCAGTTCTAGAGCTTAAAAAGCGTCTTACTTTATTTTTGATATACCAAGTAGATAACTCGTCTAGTTCGTCGGTTTCGTTAAAGTTTATAAAAGTTTTTGAGATATATTTCATTACATAGCCAGTTGGATTTGTTAAAGACCATTGAAAGCCATTTATCTCACCATTTCTTATTTGATGTGGAGTTAAAATTCTATCATCTTGTTTAAGATTTTGTGGAGCATAAAATATATCTTTATAGGTTTCAAAAAGATATTTTATTGTACGTTTAGGACAACAAAAAAGAGCGTGGATGTGAGGCACACCATCTCTTTTATGTGGCTCAAACACTCTAATATAAGACCTTTTTATACCTTTAAATTTATTTTGAAAACGAGTAATAAACAAATTCCACTGATAATTTAAAAGACAACATAAATCTTTAATATTAAAAGGCTCACTATGTTTCATCTTGTATTTTAAATTATAAGGTAGATATTTTTTATCTTTAGGAGTAAAGGAGCTAAAATCTCCTTTTAAAGTATCCCTAAAGCAGCCATTTAGTGTAATAGTAATAAAAATAGGCATTAATTCATATTCTAAAGATATTTCAGAAAATGTATTAACGCGGTTAGAAACTTCAGCATAATACTTATGCGAGAAATTTGCAGACCTTGAGATATCCAAAAGTGTTTTTGACTCCCCAGCATAACCTACAAAATTATAAGACTTTAAAAAAGCCTTTTGATTTTGTAGTTTATCTTGATAAAAACTTATATCATTTTTTGTTATTCCAAACATTGCGAAACTTAAAGCGTTGAATTATTTATTAAATTGACAAGGCGACCATTTTCGTGAGTGCGCGAATGCTTCGCACACTCACTCAAAGCGTCGCATTTTGTCGCCGTCATAACTAATTTTTCTTTTAGCATTGTTTTCCCTTTTATAATAATAAATAGTTTAAATAGTTTTTAGCTACTAAACTACTTAAACACACAAATTGGCTTTTTATTCTTGGTTGTGTCGCTTATAAAAAAAATCTCAAATTTAACCCTTTTAAAAAATGGCAAAATTTGAGAACTCTTATTTTTTTAACGCTCTACCCTTTTGCTTCTGCTCCGAAATGCTAACAAAACATTTACTTAAAAATCGCTTAAAAGCTTTTAAGCGATTTTTAAGTAAAGTTTTAACGCATTCGGAAGCAACGAAGCAAAAAGAGCAACACTGCCAAGAATAAAAAGCGGAGGCGCTAAATAACCTCTATAGAAATCGTCAAAACCGAGTCTTTAACTTCTTTACTATCAAAGCCAAAAATATATTTTAAAAGCCATATATCTTTTAAAATTGGTATTCCATTTCTTCTTTTGATTTCTATTGTTTGATTAATGCCTGATAGAATTAAAACTTCACCACGCCTAAGCTGATAACTACTTTTAAGCTCTTTTTTGGAAGTGGTAGGGGTTAAACTATCTTTTGCACTCAATACATCTTCAAAAACCAATCTCAAATCAAAATCTATAATATCGTTTAGAATTATCGGCTTAAGCCACAATTTAAGTCCGACATCCCTATACTCATAAAGGCTTTGTTTGCTTGTCCTTGCTTCACTTATTTCATTTGACTGAGTTAAAAAAGGCATATTTTTTACATTCGAAAAATATACTTCTGTGTAATTTTTAGAAGTTACAAAAGGAGATGATATTATTTTAGTTATTTCATTTTCATCAAGAAAATTTAAAACACCATAAAATCTATCTTTTTTTGAACTTATAACATTGCTTTCAAGCGTGTAGGGAATAGTTATTAAATTTACGAAAAAGCCAAAATCTCCACGATCAACACCTTTAAGTAAAGAATTAATCTGAGTGCCACGATTTTTTATATCTTCTAAATTTGTCTCAAGTATGGTAATTTTAAAAGTAACTTGATTACTATCTTTTTTATCAAGCTCTTTAATAGCATTTGTTATATCAAAGTAATCATCATCATTTGCTCTAAAGGCTACAGCGTTATCTTTTGCGATATAAGTTGAATTCCTATCAAAAAGCAAAATAACATTTCTAGCTTCTTTAAATGAGTTTTTCTCAAGTTTAATATATCTAAGAGGCAACTCATCATCAAAATTTGTGCTATTTTTATCAACATATCTTTTGTGATTCTTATAAACGAAATAATAGTCATCAACTTTTGTTAAATTTAAACCCTTTATCTCAACTAACTTTTTAAAAGCTTTAATATCTGGTATTGGGTCTTTTTCATAGGTATAAAAATAATAATCATCAACTTCAATATCACCATTAATTATAATTTTAACATAGTTGTGAGATGACACCAAATTGGCAAATTCAAAAAGATTACTTTTAATTTGCGCCGAATAAAGTGTGCTAATTAATAGAACGATTAAACATACTTTTTTCATCTGAAACATCCTTTATAAAAAATTTACTTACATCTTCACTGAAAATATAAGTAAATTTTCTACCGCCTTTATATGTACTTATTGTGCTAACTTCTAAAGGCTCATAGGTTTTTAGAAAAAATTGCATTATTTTCATATTATAAATTTCTTTACTTCCGTTAATATAACAGTCATTTTTTATACAATTCATCTCAAAAATATAGTATTTTTGCTCTATATTTATTTTTAAACTCTCAGATGCCTTAACTTCAGAGATTTTTTGCACAGCTGGATCAGGGGAGCTTTTAAAGTTTTTAAGAAAGAAAAAAAATATAAGCAAAAGAATAAAAAACAGTAAAATAGCAAATTTTATAAATTTATGAACCATACTTTTTTGATTGCCTAAACTTCCACTATGATAAAGTGCAAAAACTTCATCAACCATAGGAATATTAAAAGAGCTAACAAAATCTTTTTGATACATTTTATAACTTGCGTATTGAGTATATCTGAACTTTTTAATAAATAGACGCTTAGAAGCTGGAATAGCTTTATAAAAAAACTCTGCAACACTTTTATATCCAGTGGCTACTAAGCTTAAATCTTGTGTTATAAGCCAGATTTCGTGTCCTATATGTCCGTGATAAGTAAGCCACCATTTTAAAATTTCATCTTCCTTATCATTTAAAA
>JALFKC010000065.1 GCA_022775765.1 Campylobacter sp.
GCCAACCGTTTGACTAGCCCCACCAATCCTTTTTAATACCTCCACAACCTCACCGGCTTTTGCAGCTGAGTTATCAGAGAGGTGATTTATCGCATCCCCTAGTTTGGTAACGCCTTTGATATCTGTGTTAAAGATATTCATTAGTTTTCCCATACTATCACCTGCTTCATCCGCACTCATATCAAATGCTGTAGCCATAGTTGATGCTATACGAGTAAAGTCAAGTAGATTTTCTTTAGCTATACCCATCTGACCCCCAGCTGCGGTTATAGTGGCGAGTTCATTTATAGATAGTGGGATAGTCCTAGAGAGCTTTTTAATCTCAGCTCCAAATTTATTAAGTTCATCTTGACTATTAAAATCAACTACTTTCCTAACATCAGCCATACTACTTTCAAAATCCATAGCTACTTTTATAGGAATAGTTATAGCCACACTTCTTGAGAGTAAACTTACCGCATCAAAAAGCTCATTTTTGATAGCATCTTTTTTAATGCTAACCTTATCAAGTTTAATATCTATATTTTTTATTCTATCAAGCTGTTTTTCAAAGCCCTTTATACTACCTGTGGTATTTTTTATAGATTTTGATATCTCTTCAAAGCTTTTATTTATTTGATTTAGCTCTTTTATCCCAGCTACTGCTAAGCCTATGCTTATACCTATAGTTTCAGTTTGCATTTAAGCCCCTTTTTGTTGTATAATTAAAAGTAAAAAGGATAAACAAATGAAACAAAAAACTAGAGAAAAAATTGCTCATTTTACTATTTGGATGGTGTGCTGGATGTGTGCTTGGAGTATTTCTGGTGATGTCGGCGACCCAGTAGGGCTTATGGGTTTTATAACAATCACTGACAAAATTTTTACCACCGCTTTGCTTCTTATAGTAGTTTATCCAACTATTGGATTTTTGTTGTATGCTATTTTTTGGATTTATGAAATCTTTTTTACAACTAATAACGAATAGCATCTCTAAAATTTCTAATCCTAAAAGCTTTTTACCACCATTAGCCATTTTTTATCCTTTTTATGGTAAAGTATCCTAAAAACAGGGAGATAATATGCTTAAAATACTCTTTGAAATGCTAATTTTCCCAGCACTTTTTTGCATAGTTTTTGCTATTTTTCCATACATATTAAAAACTCCTAGCCTTTAAAATCTCTTTTGAGATATCTACAAACTCATTAAACTCATCTATTTGCATATCCAAAATCTCTTCATAGCTGAAATTTAAAGTATGTCCTACAAGGGCGATAGCTCTTAAGCTATAACCCCCGCATCCCCTAAAAAATCAGCTAAACCTTTTTGAAGTTCCATAAACTCTTTAAGTTCTAAATCCTCAATCTCAGCTTCTGTGTGATTTGTTAGAGCTGCTATCATATAGATGGCTTTATCTATATCACCACTTTTTTTATCAGCGTTTTTTAAAACCCTTACTGTTGGGGCAGACATCTGCCAAATTTGATTGTTTATTTTAAATTCTTTCATTTTATCTCCTTTACAAATTCTACGCAATATCCCCATAATTCCTAGCAGATTGTATGTAGTTTGGATAATTTTTTGCTGGGTCAAGGGAGCTACCTTGTGGGTAGTGACCGCAGACCCTAAGTGAAAAATTATTCTAAATCCAGCCGATATGGGGAATACTTATTTATTCGCCTAGGTTTGATCTAACTTTTGCCATATAATCTACTCCCCCTATAATACATATCATATTCTCGGTATCTTTTAAAATGAGTGGCTTTCCATCTATGATTAGGCTCATAAAGTGAGCCGACATTGTTATATCAACCTCCATCTCTTTGCCACTTTCAAGCTCAGTTGTCTCTAAGCTAACAATATCCCCAGTAACTGCTAAGCTTAGTGGCACATCTTCAAATTTACCGCTTTGATGGATACTAGCCTTAAACAAAAATGGAACTCTGTTGCTAAAGGAATTCAACCCAAAGCTTAAAAATGTGTTTAAATCAAGCACATTTAATTTAAAGCTCATTTGCGTATCTTTTAAAACTCCAGCCGAATAATTAGCCGATAGGGCTCCTTTATTTTCTATCATCTCCCACTCAATGGTAGGGATTTTTACATTTTTGCTAACTCCAAGGTAGCCTTTGCCATTTATATAGACATTAGCTTCTTGAATAACCTGCGGTGCAACTCTTTTCATCTCTTTCCTTTCTTATAATTCCCCATAAATTCTGTCTTGAATGGTCTTTAACCAAAAACTTTGATTTCTTTAAAAACCTTTTTGCTACCTTTTTATTTCCAAAGCTACTCCATAACTTTGATAAAATAGGGAGAGTTGCGCAAATCGTGGCGAATCCACAAGGGAGCGGACTTGTCGTCCGTGACCGCCGTGGGTTTGCTAGGATTTGTGTTAAATTTCTCAAGCTTTAGAAGTTTAAGCTAAACTATCCATTAAGGTTTCACCATATTTATCCACATAGATAAAATCCAGTGTTAGCTGTTTAACGATCGGATTGTTTTGCATTCTAACATCTAAGTAAAACTTTCCAGCTGTGATATTAGCCTGTGTATTTTGCTTACTCCAGCTTAACTCATATCCAAGCAACACCCTTGAACCAACTAAGGCTCTAAGTAGTTCTTCAACGCTTCTTTTAGCGTGGTATAGTTCGCTCGCTCTTTTATCTATGGCAAACAAAACCCCCTTTTGGCACGCCTCGCTTATCCTATCAAACACTCTAACCCTAGCTAAATCTTGCCAAATAGTGTCTTGATCTGAGGTTTCACCACCCCACGCCCTAAAGCCTTGCTCGTTTATAATAGTTGAGATTTTAGCACTCCTTAACATATCAGCCGCGCACGCTCCCTCTCCAAGCTCAAAGTCAATCGGCACTTTTGTGCCATAAACCCCCATCACTACTCTATTTGAGTAGCTATCACTAAAGCCATACTCCCAATTTCCATCAGTTTTAGCTATAAGTCCAGCTATCCTTGCACTTTGTCCCTCATATACATACTCCCCAGCCACTGCGTCAAACACCTTTACTTCAGGGAAGGTTGCAAGCACTCTTTTTGAGCCAAACTCTCTCATCTTTGTTATAGCCTCTTCTATATTTTCAGCCTTTAAATCAATTATGGCTGTAGCTTTTAATCTTTCAGCCATACTCTCAAGCTCTCCTTTTATAGCGTCTTCTCCGCTAAACTGGGGGGCGATTAAGATATTTGGCTTATAGCCAAACCTACTCTTTGCATTTTTAAACTCACCTATTGCATTAACTGCGTTTGTTGTGGTTTCACTTTTATCCTCACTTTTAGTAAAAACACTAAGAATAATTGGTGTTTCAACCGCTTGATCGTTTATAGCATTTACTGCTTTTTCTAAGCTTCCACCAACCCCTTTTAACTCACTGAGTGCTTGACTTACATTTGTGTAAAAATGCAGTCCATCCCCTAAGCCATTTTCTGCGTATCCTACAATGCCAATTGGCGTTAAGCTCTCTACCACAACCGGTCTTGCAGCTTCGGTGCTAATTGTTACATTTACTCCATAGTTTGCTTTTGCCATCTTTAGTTCTCCTTTAATTTAAATTTTTTGGGCTTAAAAGCTAATGTCCTAAAAAAACAGAATAAATCCACTATGCGCCCCTTTGTGAATTTTTCGTCCCAGGTACTGTTTTAAATCATTAGATGGTGATTTTCCATCCACATTTCTTTTTGGGATTTTAAAGGCTTTGTTGCTATGTTTTATTAGCTCTATAGTGCTTAGTTTATACTCGTATTTAGTATCATTCTTTTCACCGATATTCTCTGTTTTAATCTCTTCTTCAAAAAAACACATATTAACGGCTGTGGCATTTGCAAAGTTAAGATTAATAAGATAGTAAAGACTATCCCATTTTCCACCCAAAAGTTGCACCCTGGGGGTTTCGGTGATATTGCAATTTATAGTTTTTAAAAATCTACCACCACCTATTACCACTCCAGCTCTTGCACCAAATGGCAGTACACCATCACCAAATTTAGCGTCAATCTCAGCTTTGCTATAACTACTTCCCGCCCTAGCAAAGCTAGAGCTATCAAGCCCATCAAGCTTATCTGAGTCTTTAGCTTTTGCGTTAATTCCAAGGTATCTTTGGTCGCTAGTAGCTTTAGTATAAACCGCATCCAAATTTGGCTTTTTGTCTATTAGAGCGTTAAGCTCAGCCTTAGAGTAGCCAAACCCTTTTAGCTCAAATTTTGCATCACTTTGCCCCTTAGTGTAGTAGTCATTTAATTTGGTGTAGATATTTTTTATCTCACTTTTTACAAACTCACGCGTGGCTAAAACGATGCTATTATCTATATTTATTACTACTTCACTAGCGTTTGCAACTTCGATGATAATCTCAATTATCACCTCTTTTGCACTTCCTTCGCTTAAAAGCGGCTTATAGGTTTTAGCCATATTGC
>JALFKC010000093.1 GCA_022775765.1 Campylobacter sp.
CTTCCGCTTCTATAAGCAAGATGAATTGTCTCTGAATGTCTAATAGTATTAATTAGCATTTAGTTGAATTTGTTATAAACTCATTGTGCAAGCAGAATATGATAAAAATTTACATTCAGTATTTTTGTTACAATATCACTTAATTTTAGTGGTAAAATATCACCGTGAAGTAATTGATGATAAAATTTGTGCTAGATTAAAAGAGATTTTTGAGTATATTGCAAAAAATGATAATTACTCATTAGAACTTATAGAATTTAACCACGACAAAGACCACTTGCATACTCTTTTTAAAGCTAAGCCAAAAAGCGAACTTCTAAAATTCATTAACGCCTATAAGTCGGTTTCAAGTCGTTTAATTAAAAAAGAATTTTCGCATTTAAAACAGTATCTGTGGAAACAATACTTTTGGAGCGGAAGCTATTTTTTATCAACAACAAGCGGAGTTACACTTGATATTTTTAAAAAATATGTAGAAAATCAAGGCATAGAAGATAATAGAATTAAAAAAGAATACAAAACACAAAAAGAAAAAGGCTCTTAAATGCAAATAACTAAGGGCTTTAAGTATAGAATATATCCAAATTTAGAACAACAAAAACTTTTAAACCATCAATTTTTCATCTACAATCAAGCCTATAATATCATTTTAGATTTATAAAAAAAGCAAATTCAAATAAATAAAGATTTAGATAAATCGCAAAGAGCTTATTTGAGTGCAGTGCAATTAGATAGCAAAGTAAAAGAGATTTTTAAACAAAGAGAATTGCCGTAGTCGTTACTCAACAAGCTAGACTAAATCTTTTAAGAGCCTTAAAAGATAAATCAAAAGGCTTTCCAAAATTTAAAAACTCTAAATCTGCCAAACAAAGTTTTAATTGGAACAATCAAGGCTATCAAATCAAAGATAGCAATAATCCAAAATTTAAAATATTTCATCTTATGAAAATGTCTTTAAAAATGCGTTATCACAAAGAGCTTCCAAAAGATTATAAATTAAATCACAATCTCATAATAAATACTTTGTCTCTTTTAATATAACTTATAAAAACCCTAATGTTTCTTTAATATCTAGTCAAAATTTAGATATTAAAAAAGTAGTAGGAGTTGATTTAAATATCAATGAAATTGCTTTAAGTAACGGCAAACCTATAAGCACAAATTCAAAGCTAAATATAATAATGCTTTTAAAAGACTTCAAAGAAAACAATCAAGTAGAGTTTTAAAAGCTAAAAAAAGATAAAGTAAAATTAGGTGCAAATTTCGTAAAAACTCAAATTAAATTAAATAAAATTTACGAAAAAGCTAGTAATACCAAAAAAGATTTACAGCATAAAATTACAACTAAGTTAGTAGATGATTTTGATTTGATAGTAGTTGAAGCACTTCAAACTAAAAATATGACAAAAAGAGCTAAGATAAAAAATGTCAAAGTTAAAAGCGGTTTGAATAAATCAATACTTGATACTTCATTCTATCAATTTTTAAGCTTTTTAGAATACAAAGCTTCGTATCAAAATATTTACAAAAATACAACCACAATATACAAGTAAAACTTGTAGTAAATGTGGAAGTATAAAGACAGATTTAAGACTTAGTGATAGAACTTACATTTGTAAAGAGTGTGGCAATGAAATGCACAGAGATATAAATGCAAGTATAAATGCAGATTAAAGTCGTTTGGGTTAGGAATTAGCCTCTTAGACTATAAACAACAAGCCCTTTGAGTTAGCTAAGGTTACTTGGCTTTAATTGGGAAGCACTCGCTTTTATAAGCGAGTGTGGTTCAC
>JALFKC010000009.1 GCA_022775765.1 Campylobacter sp.
AGCTTCAGCTAAGGCTGATTTGGCCGCCCAACTCCAAAATACAGGCTTACTTCTTTCAAGCAAAAGCCCTTTTTTGGCTATTTTGCAAAGATTTTCATAAATATCAGCCTCAAAGTTAAATTTCAAAGTAAGATAAGGATTATCCCAATCACCGATGATTCCAAGGCTTTTAAACTCATCCTTTTGAATATTCACAAACTCTAGTGCGTGGGCTTTGCATAGCTCTCTAATCTTAGCGGTGCTAAGGGACTTTTTCTTCTCACCGAGTTTAACTTCAACTTGCTGTTCTATAGGAAGCCCATGGCAATCCCAGCCTGGAACATAGTCGATTTTTTCACCAAAAAAATAGTGAGTTTTGATTATCATATCTTTGAGAATTTTATTGAGTGCGTGGCCGATATGAAGGTGGCCATTTGCGTATGGTGGCCCATCGTGCAAACAAAACGAAGCATTAACGCCATCTCTTTTTTGCTTCATCTTTTCATAAACGCCATCATCATACCATTGTTTGAATTTATCCGGTTCGTTTTGGGGTAAATTTCCTCTCATCGGAAAATCTGTTTGGGGTAAAAATAAAGTATCTTTGTAATCCATATTTGCCTTCTGTAATTTATAAATTTGCAAATTTTATCAAACAAGCATTTAAGTAGTGCTGAAAAAATGCAAAATCAACCAAAATTTCTAACGATTTGGATATAATAACGATTATTATGGAGGGGAAATGAGAAATTTTTTGCTTATAGTCGGAAATGATTTGAAACTTGGAAGTGAATTTACAGCTCATCTTTTAAAGCTTTACATAAAAAAATTTGGCGAAATAGATGAGATTAAATTCATAGAAAAAAACAACACATTTTTGCCAGAAATCATAAAAGATATCACCAAAGAAAAGACGAATTTGACGATATTTGCTTCATCTCAAAGCTACCATGTAGTTAGCAAAATCATAGCTACCTTAAGCGGGGATCTGCTTGAACTTAAAGAGTTTGCAAACCTAACCCCATCAAGGGCGAGCGTGGTTGAAGATGGAAGCTTTTTAATAAGACTTAATGGCTCAAATATCAATCTTTTAAAAACCGACCCCTTGGGCGAAATTCCACCATTTCTTATAAAACCAATCAAAAATTTCAGCGATTTTTATGTGTTTGACTACGAAATTGATGAGCTAAGGCAGACTCTAAATCCACTTGCAACGACCTATAATGTAAGCTTAGTTTTTTCTAAATTTAGTGCGTTTTTGACCCTTGTGAGAGTTTATCAAAACGAATACGCTGATGGAAGTGAATTTATCAAACAGGCTAAATTTAGGCTAAATTCTCAAATCATCACTCAAAAAAACTTCATCGCATTTATAGCCAACAAACTAAAACTAAATAACGCCAAAATCACCTTCGCAGAGAGTTGCACTGGCGGGATGGCTGCGGCTAGGCTGTGTGATATAAGTGGGGCTAGCGATGTGTTTGATGGCTCAGTTGTGACATATGCAAATGAGATCAAGCACCTTTGGCTAAATGTCAGCCAAAATACTCTTGATAGTTACGGGGCGGTTAGTAAAGAGTGCGTCGAAGAGATGTTAAGGGGTGCTCTAACTCTAAGTGGAGCTAGCTTTGCTCTAGCGATAAGTGGCGTGGCTGGGCCAACTGGTGGAAGTGCGTCTAAACCTGTGGGGACGGTTTTTATCGGTGTGGCACAAAATGGCTCTGATAGTATAGTAAGGAGATTTCATATCAGTGGTGATAGAACTTCGGTGCGAATTGAGAGTGTAAATATCGCATTTAGCTTGCTTTTGATGTTAAGAGGGGATCTGTTTTTTGACTGAGAGTTTTTAAATTGCTGGCTAAGGCTATATCAAAACTACACCAAAAACACGAATAAAATAGAGATAAAAGAATTTGTTAAGGTATTTAACAAAGATATTTTAATACACTTTTGCTATTAAGATAACAAAAGTGGCTCCAGATGCTGGATTTGCGTATAAGCAATTCTTAAGCTACTATAAAACACTCTAAAATGCTATTAAACTACCCAAAATAGGAGCTTTTGTATTTTAAGATTACTTTAAAGTATTGTATTATATCATGCATTATTATAAATTTGAGGAACAAATAATGAGTACAATTTTAAAACCAACAAAACATATTAAAAGTTATAATTCTATTTTTAATACAAAAAAATTTCCTGGAATTATGATAAATGTTCTTGAAAATAATGATATTATTTTTTATATGAGAGTTTTAGTAAATGGTAAAAAATCAAATATCAAAATTGGTTCAAAATCTGAAGGTGTAAATATAACATACGCTTTCAATAAAAAGAAAGAATTTGATATAAAAAATAGAAATGGAGAACTTCCAGACAGTATAGCCAAAAAACATAAAACTAAAAATTTGATTAAATTTGATGATATAGCGCGTGCTTTTTTTAACTATAAACTAGAAAACAATATTGGCACTAATGAAAATATCAACGAACAAATTTCTATGTATAAAATGTATCATAAAGATAAATTTGGAAACTTAGAAACCGATAAAATAACCCCTGAGCTCATCAATGAGCACTATAAAGACATTAAAGAAATTGTATCGCCTAAAACAAAAAGAAAACTATCGCAATCAAGAACAAACGCCATAATAGGACTAATTAGAACAATTTTTAATCATGTTATAAAACACAGACTAATTACACATTTAAGTCCATTTAATATTGAAATAAAAAAACCTAACAATAAAAGAGAGAGGTTTTTAGAGAAAATTGAAATAGATCTTTTTACGAAACGAAATAAAAAAGAAAAATGACTTTGACTTAGAATTATTTATAGAATTAGCACTTTGTACTGGTGCAAGACTTGAAGGCATACTAAATATAAAGAAAAAAGATTTGTCCCTATCTTCACAAAGTGTAAATATAACTGACTTTAAAACAAAAAATAGTGATAAAAAACGATATACTGGATTTTTAAGTGATGAAGCTCTAAATTTAATAAATAAAATCTATAATACACTATCACCAAATGATTTTCTTATAAATAAGCCTTATGCCACTATTAAAAATGTAGTTCAACCACTATTAAATAAGCTTTTTAACCAAGGTTTGGCAAATGATGATTTTGCAAATAGAGTTGTGATACACACACTAAGATATACATTTGCTTCTCATCTTGCCATTAAAGGAGCACCAATTCTAACAATTAAAAACTTATAAATCACTCAGATATAAACCACACTTTAAGATATGCTAAACTTGCTCCTGATAGCGGAAAAGATATGGTTAAAAAGCTTTATAATTAGACTATTTAATTTGGCAATAGTGCAATAATAAATTTAATTACTC
>JALFKC010000013.1 GCA_022775765.1 Campylobacter sp.
TCAATAATCCTTAACATAAATTTAAAAATATAAACTCATTTTTTATTTTATTATACTTTAGTTATATTTATATTATAATCTGCAAAATTTCTAATAAAGGAGATGAGATGAAGTTAAATAGAAGAGAGTTTATCAAAAACTCAGCCCTTACAGCAATGGGCGTAGCTTTTATTAGTTCAAATCTAAGTGCGAATGAACACTTAGCTCACACCACTCATATGGCTGATAGTGCTAGCAAAGGTAAGGTTAAATTTACCCCAAGTGGTACAAAAAGAGCTGTGATATACTTTTCTAGCAATGATGGCTTTGACACTTTAAGCGCAGCCTGTGAGAGGATCTATCCTAGAGATGATGAGTTTAATACTCCAGGAGCAATAGAACTAGGAGTTCCATACTTTATAGATAGACAACTTGCAAGTGATTGGGGTAATCATACAAGAGAGTATATGATGGGGCCATTTTTTGAAGGAGTGCCAGAACAAGGATACCAAAGCCCAGTAAAAAGAAATGAAGTAATCAAGCTTGGTTTGCAAGGGCTTGATGATAAAGCTAATGAGCTTTATCAAAAAAGATTTGTTGAGCTAGAGCCAACTAAACAAGATGAGATTTTATCTTTGGCTGAGAGTTCAAAAATAGAGCTAGGAGCTATCAAAAGTAGCTATTTTTTCTCGCTACTAAGACAGATTACTTTAGCTGGGGTTTATGCAGACCCAACATATGGCGGCAATGATAATAAAAATGCTTGGAGAGTTATAGAGTATCCTGGGCCTGTAATGAGCTACTTAGCTGATATTACAAGTAAAGAGTTTTATAGAGCTGAGCCGATTTCATTAGCCGATATGAGCCATTAAAAAGGAGATAATTATGAAAACATTAAAAGAGGTAGATATCGTAACTGTAGGATTTGGTTGGAGTGCTTCTATAATAGCGGCTGAGGCTTGTAAAAATGGTCTTAAAGTTGTAGGACTTGAAAGAGGTGAGAATAGAAAGACTGAAAACTTTGAGATGATACACGATGAGTGGAGATATGCTCATATGCATGGGCTTATGCAAGATTTATCGCGTGAGACAATCACTATGGCTAACAAAAAAGAACAAAAAGCCCTACCTATGCGTAAGATGGGTGCTTTTGTAATAGGAGACGGCGTTGGGGGATGCGGAACTCACTGGAATGGTATGCACTTTAGATTTGATCCATATGATTTTAGCATCAGAACCGCAACCAAAGAAAAATATGGCGAAGCTAGACTAAGAGACAAAGATGGCTATCTTATAAGAGACTGGGCGTTAAGTTATGATGAGATTGAGCCATACTATACAAGGTTTGAGCAACTTTGCGGTGTTTCAGGTGATGCTAGTAAAAATCCATTTGGCGGTAAAATGAGTAAGCCATATCCTACCAAAGCACTTCCTATAACACCAGTTATTCAAAGATACATAGATGCAGCAAGCTCTATTGGGCTTCATCCTTATATGCTACCAGCTTCAAACTGCTCTGAACCTTGGACTAATGAATATGGGCTTCAAATCAATATGTGTCAATTCTGTGGATTTTGTGAGAGATTTGCCTGTGAATATGGGGCTAAAGCAAGCCCACACACAGCAACTATACCTTATGCTCTTAGCACTGGCAATTTAGAAATTCGTACTCACTCAAATGTCCTTGAGATAGTTCATAAAAATGGCATTGCAACTGGGGTGAAATACATAGATACTTTAACACTAAAAGAGTATTTCCAACCAGCAAAAGTTGTTGTATTGTCATCATATGTTTTAAGCAATGTAAGATTGCTTCTACTTTCAAAAATTGGCAAACCATATGACCCAAAAACCGGCGAAGGGGTAGTAGGAAAAAATTTCTGTTATCAACTAAATGGTGGAAGTAGTGTAACATTTGATGAGGAATACAATCTTTTTATGGGTTCAGGATCACTTGGGGCAAATTTAGATGATTATAATGCAGATAATTTTGACCACAAAAATCTTGACTTCTTGCACGGAGCTTCTATCTTTATGCTTCAAACTGGAACTAGACCGATAAGTTCGGCAAGTGGTGGCACAACCATAGGTGATGTTGATGGAAAATCAGTTAAAAACTGGGGCTTAGAGCACAAAAGAGCTAGTGCGTTTGAATTTACAAGAAAACGCTCTGTTTCAGCTCAAGGTGCAAGCCTTCCACATAAAGAAAATTTCCTAACTTTGGATGATACTTACAAGGACGCTTACGGCCTTCCACTTCTAAAAATGGTCTATAACTACACAGATCAAGATAGAAATTTGATGAAATTTTTAGTTGATAAAACTTACGATATCGCAAAGGCTATGAATCCAAAATACGCCTCAAAAAGTGGCGATATGGGTAACTATAATGTTATGAATTATAATACTTCTCATATCACAGGTGGAGCTATAATGGGTGAGAACTCAAAAGATAGCGTTGTCAATAACTACCTTCAAAGCCACGATGTTAAAAATCTCTTTGTAGTTGGTGCAAGTAGCTTTTTGCACAATAGTGGATTTAATCCAACTGACACAGTTGGCGCATTAAGCTTTAGGTGTGCTGAGGGAATACTCAAGTATTTTAAAGGTATTGCACTGTAAA
>JALFKC010000042.1 GCA_022775765.1 Campylobacter sp.
AAATTCTTAGCTTTATCATCACCAAATAACTTAGGATAAATTTGGCATTTAGAAGTTTGACTTTCGGTATTTAAAAGCTTCTTTTTCTTAATGCTCTTTCCGATTAAATTCCCATCTTTTGTAAAACCCACTTCAAACCCAACCTTTAAAAAACTCAGCTTTTATTAACTCTTTATTCATCTTTGCTCCCTTTTTATATAGACTAAATTTGCAGCTACTGTTTCGCTATATCCTAGCTCCATATTAGCTCTAGTCTTCTCAAATGTTCTAGCGTTATTATCTTCAGCTAAATACTCACTCATACTCTTACTAAGCCCATTTAATTCACCTATCTTTATAAGCTCTTGAGTGCTTAAACTCATCTCAGGACTATAAGTAAAACGGCTCTTTATATACCCGCCAAGATTGTTTATGTCATTTTTAAGTTCAGTTAGCCCAACACAAATTAACACAACTCCAACCTTTTTATCCCTAAAATACTCAAATATCTCTCTTAAAAGCTCAAATTTTCTCTTAAATGTATTTTCACTATCTCCACTAAAAAGATCGCTCTCATCTATCACCAAAAGTCTAATACCTTTTTTCTCTAAGCTCTCAATCACCATATCTAGCTTATCATCAGTATTTCCTTTTGGCTTTTCATTTAAGTTTTTAAGTATCAAACTCATAAACGAACTTGCACTAAGGCTTTTTCTAGCTTTTATATACAAAGCATCATTTCTATCCTTGCAAATACTCTTTAAAAGGTAAGTCTTACCCATACCACTACTCCCAAAAATCAGCTCAAAAAAGCTTAAATTTGATGAGAGCATATTTAAAACTCTCTCTTTTATCTTAGTTTGAGCTAGACTAAGCCAAGGCTCATTTGGTATTTTTTTATCTGTCTTGCTTTTTAGCTCATTTTGTGGTAAAATTTCGTCGTGAGTTAAGCCATTGTCTGCTATGTAATTATTTAGATAGTTTTCAATGGCATTTTCATAAAGCTCTTTATTTGCACTTTTATAGCTTCCATTTATAACTCCATTTACCACCCCGACGCCCTTACCGATAACTCTTGCAATGTCAGCCTGAGTTAAACCACTAGCTTCAAATTTCTCTTTTAAACTCATCTTTTCTCCTTTAAAAATGTAGAAAAATCAGCATTTTTCAAACACTCATTTTTCTACATCGCCTCCAAAAGTTTCTCATTACTCATCGCAAACTTCTTCTTTAATTTTTTATTTTTCTCATTTTTTACCTTAGTTTGAATTGCTACACTTGTATATGTATTTATTCTTATAGTTTTAGAATAAAGCCCTTTATAGTAGCTAAATGCTTCATTTACAGCCTTTACAACTTTTTCGTTCTCGCTAATTTTTGCTTTTACTAAGGCGTGATCTCTTGGATCAATTACTTCATTTATATATGCTTCACATATAAAAGTGTGTTTATCTATATCAACTACGCTAACGCTTTTTAACTCATCATCTATTAGCCTAACTTCTACAACTTGTCCGTTATATTTGCTTAAAAACGGGCTAACAAATGAATATTTGGCTTTGTTTATAGTTAAATTTATGCTTGAGTTTCTAACTTTTATAGCCCTTCGTTCGCTAAAAATATAATCAAGTGTTGTTTTATCAAAAGCACTAACTTGCTCTAGCTCGCTTATAAATTTATCCATAGGCACTATATTTCTACTTTTATTTAGGTGCTCATTCCATTTTTTTATCGCTTTTGCAAAGAAATCTATAAACTCTTTATAATTAAGTGGGTTGTTTTTCATATATTTTTTTAGAATTTCGCTATTTTTACGATTATCTTTGTGATAACTAGCTCCACCTTTTTCATAAATAATACTCTCCATCATCCATCTTTGGACATGGTTAAATATATTTTCAATAGGCTTTGCTCTTGAGTTTGCAGGGCGAGCTTTTTTATGAGTAAGTCTTGGATCTAAAGCCTCAAAATCTTTTAGTTTTATACCACTTAACTGGCTAATTACCTCTTTTACATAATTACTTAGCTCAGGCTTTCCATTATCTGTATAAATTGAATCTGGCACGCCAAATCCTAAAGCCATTTTTAAAGACCTGCCAACGCTTAATTTATTATATTTTCCAAGCACCACATCAACGCCTATTATAGCTCCACTTCCCATATCTATCCAAACATAAGCGTTAGGATTTATAACCTCTCCATATTCGTTTATAGTGTCAAAGTCAAAGACGATCTGATCCCCACAAATCATCTCCATACTCTTATAAAGGTTAAGATCTCTTAAAACAAATGGGGCTATCTCATTTCTAACGCCACGCTCTCCAGCTGTAGCTCTTATCAAAAGTGCTTTAATCTCAGGCTTGTCAAAAAGTCTTGCAAAGCTCTTATAACTTCCCACTTTCCAGCCATTTTTTAAAGCCTCTTTTTTGGTTGTTTCATAGATAAATATTTTTGAGGCTAAAGGATTATTTAGCCACGCTGCCAAAGCCCACTCTAAGGCATTTATATCAAAACTACTTGTTTTAAATGTAGCTTTGAAATCAATGCCTATGTTTGATTTTTTTGTTTTATATGGTTTAAGGCATTTAGGGCAGATGTTTTTAGAGTTGCCACTGCTTTTGCCATTTAACATATCACGACTTAACTCACTACCATGCACTGCATCACAAACGCTCTTTTCACACTCACACAGCTCATCATCTATATCTTTTCTCCACGCATAAAGGGTCTTTAAACTAATGCCATATTTGCTAGCTACGCTTTTACCCCACGCAGTTTTGCTAAATCCCTTAGGAACACAGCTCATCTCATTTACAGCTTTTATTTTATTCATCTTTTCAAGCTCTTTGATCTTTTGAGTTTGAATTTTAGTTCGTGTATTACATTGCTTAAAGCTATAAGAGTTGCACCCGGCATCATCAATAAAGCCCCCATATACCAAAGTATCTCCCTGAGTAGAGATAGGATTAAAACTACTACTTTTAGTGCTATTTTTTTCATCTTTTAACTCCTTTTTAATAAAATTATGATTGAAACTGCTATTTTTTTCATCTTTTAGCTTCTCTTTATCTGCCATATCATCTAAATTTAAAGCCTTTTTATCTAGGCTTAAAGGCTCTAAATTTAGATGAGTGTTTGTTATCAGTTTTTTACTTTCTAATATCTGATTTTTGTTGTCTATTCTATAATCTTCATTGTCTGTTTTTAGCTCTTTGTTATTTGCATTTTTTGAGCTAACTTCTATATTGTTTAAATTTTGTGTTTTTATTTCTGCTTTGCTTATGTTCTTGTCTTGATTTAAAACATTTGGGCTAACTTCCATTTCGCCCAAATCTTTTAGGCTAATTTCTATTAAGCTCTCATTCCAAACTCTTGTGTTTTTATCTACAAGACCACTTTGCAAGGCTTTCTTAAGCTCATCAATACGGACGCTAAAAAGTAGCCTTACTCCACCACGACTCCTTTCGTTTGTGTTTGTCTTAACAAAAGGATATTTTTTGGAGTTACGATTGGCACTTTGTTGCAAAGTATTTTTATTGCATTTAAAAATAATAGCGGCTACTGCTGTTTCTACATAAAACATCTTTTAATCTTTTTCGCTTATATAGCCTTTTTTTACTAACAAATCCATTATAGTTTTACTCTTTGCATAACCATATAAAACCTGTTTAAAAGTATTTAAATTTAAATTATTTTTCTTGCAAAAACAAACTAGCGTTCCATAGTCATCTCTAATTTTTTTACTAATTACAAGTCTTTTATCCATTGTTAAAAACCTTTTTTATAATACTTTTTAGTATATTTGGCTATAATTTGAATATACTAAAAAGTATTATAGTCAATAGAATATAAAATGTCAAGTCTTTTGACTATATTTTAAGGAAAATTATGGATGTAACAGAAACATTAAATAAATTAAAACAGGCTTATAATGTTGATACTATGCGTGAACTGTCGAAAATAATGGGTGTATCTATAACAACTTTCAATACTTGGAGAAACAGAAAAAATATTCCTAAAAAATACTTACTAGAATGTAGTCGTTTGACTAAATGTAGCTATGAATGGCTTTTGGGAGATAATGAAAAAAAAATGGCATCTCAAAATATTATAGGAGATCACAACATTCAAATTAACGGAAAAAATAATAATATAACAACACTAAACACGGCACAAAATCAACAATATGCCGAACTTTTTGAACTAATAAAGAATTATGCTACTCCTAAAATGCTAATTGATTTAAAAAATAAGCTTTTAAAAATAAAGGAATTATATGAAAACTAAAGACGAAGAGTTTGAAGACTATCAAAAGAAGTTTTTAGATATTATAAAAAAACGCAAAATTAGCATAAAAGGAAATTCAAATACAATTATAAGTGGTGATAACAATACTATTACACAAAACATTAATCCTATTATAAAAAAACCACCTATAATTATTGCTCCAGATGAAAGACATATAACAAACGAACAGCAATTTAAAATAAAAAGTAAAATTGATGATATTGTCAAAAAGGATATAGAAAAAGGGGTTGAAGCAAAAAAAGCATATCCTAGAATTTGGAATATGTTTAAACGAAAATTTAAGCTTACAAGCTATAAAGAATTAGAAAAAGAAAAATTTGATGAAGCTATGCAGTATTTAAATAAAATTAATTCAATGAAGTTATCGCAAATAAGAAGAACAAATAATCCTTCATGGAGAAAAGAATTATATAAATCCATATATTCAAAAGCAAATGAACTTGGATTATCGAAATACGATCTGTATAATCTAGTTTATGAAAAATATAATAAAAAGATAAAATCTTTAAAAGATCTTGGGGAGCAAAATTTAGTAAAATTAAAGTCGTATTTATTTTCTATAAAATGAATGTCAGTTAATATGTCAGTTAATCAAAAAAATGTCAATTAATATGTCAGTTAATCCTTTAAGTTTGAATGCAAAATTTTATCTATTTTATACATTCAATACTTTTAAAACTACTTAAATAAGGCTATTGTAACTATTAACGAACATTTAAGATTGAATGTCAGTTAATATGTTCGTTAATAAGTCAGTTAATCTGACTTAATCAGTAAATATTAAAATATCACAACTATATAACTACTAAAATAGGCTTGTTTTTCCTTCAAAACCCCTAAATAGCGTATTTTTAAGATATAAAGTTACATTTTAAGAAATCATTAAATCACAAAAAGAAGCCCCAAAACAGATAATTTTTTAATCAAATCTTAAGTGAAATAATCAAAATAGTAGTAAAATTTTTGATTTTTTTGAAGCCTTATTCAAACCACTTCAAAGCACCACAGCACCATAGTTTTAATGAAGTTATTTTTTAGTTTTTGAAGCCATTTTGAAGCGTTTTGAAGTTATTTTGAATCAAAACCCACTTTACCCAAAAAATGCCAAAATTTTGCCTAAATTCGCATTTTCAGTTCTCATTTTTTACCTTGATTATTTTTCTTTCAAACCCCCGCACAATCGCACTTTTAAACACTTTTTCTCACTTTTTTATTTTTTACCTTTTGCATAACATCTATCACA
>JALFKC010000080.1 GCA_022775765.1 Campylobacter sp.
AGAGCATTACAGAGTAAAACATTGTAAGAGTGAATTTGCTAATAAGTAAAAACCATATAAATGGAGTTGAGAATTTTTGGGGATATTGTAAATTAAGATTAAGTAAATTCAAAAGGTATAAAAAGAGATAATTTTATATTATATTTAAAAGAGTGTGAGTTTGGGTATTATATCAATAAAGATGACAAAGATTTATATCAAATTCTATTAAAACTGATAAGAGAAAATCCGCTTAAGTTGTCTTGAGGCTAGATAAAAATATGGCTTAGAGACTAACTCACATACTATCAGTATGCTACGCTTCGCCCCAGCCACATTTTTAATTAACTACGCCGATACTGTCTTGAATTGTTTATTTGCAAAATAAGTTTTTATAAATTCACAAATTTTGCAAAATACTTTTATCAAAGTAAATTTACGCTTATTTTATTTTCACAAATTTAATAATAATTTTACCCCTTAAATTTAGCTAAAATTTCCTTGATTATCATCTTTTTTGGGGTGATTATCTCACTTTTGCTACCATTTACGCTATGATACACGCTAGCCCCTGATTTGGTGGCGTAATATTTGATTAAAAGTCTTTGCAAAACCGCTTCAGTTGATGGCATAAACCAGCCATTATTTGTGATAGCGATGACAAAATTTGGACTATTTTTGTAAATTTCAGGTCTAGTTGCTTCGTAGCAAATTGCATTTGTAACCCTAATGCCATCAATCTCATACTCGCTGATTTTGTTTGCTTTGCTAAAGTCATCGCTAACACCAAAAATTAGCTTATTTATAGGTTTAGCCAAAAAATCAGGCAGTGGAATTTCTTCACCAAAAGGCACTAAAATCGCCTTGTCATATCTTTGAAATTCACCATTTTCAAAGACAAAAGTTGAGTTGTAGCTTTGGCGGTTTTCATAGGCTAAAGCCCCAGTTACAATGGTGATTTGATGGCTTAAATTTTGCAAAGTTTGCATTAAATTTAAGTCTAAATTTAGGTGAGTTACAAAGGCGTTTTCGGGTAAAATTATCAGGCTTTTATTCTCATCTATTGCCTGCTTTATCGTGTTGAGATTTTCTATGGTAAAGCTATCTTTATATCTTTTATCCCATTTGATATCTTGGTCTATCATTGTACCAGTTAGCTCTACGCTAAATGGCAAAAATTTAGGCTCAAATTCTTTTATTTGAAGTCCAGCACAAAAAGCAGATATAGCTAAAATCACTCTAAGCTTAACCCTACTTTGAAGCAATAAAACCCCAGCCATCACAGCGATTAAACCACGCAAATTTGGCTCAAAAATTCCATTTATCAGCGTAAGTTCTAAATTTAACCAGTTAAAATTAAATGGATAAAAATAGCTAAGCCCCACAATCAAAGCCGTTTTTAAGATTTTACTTTTTGGGATAGAACATATTAAAAAAAGCACCCCATAAACTAGCCCAAAAAATAGAATTTCAAGCGGTATAAAAATGCTTAAGCCATAAAATCTCAAAGAAAAGCTAACCCAATAAAACCATAAAATTCCAACAAAAAATCCAGTATAAAAAAACTCTATTCTACTACTTTTTAAAAGGCGATAAAAGCCATAAATCGCAAAAAATGGCGAGATAAAATTCACAAAAAGATTGTCAAAAAGGGCTAAAATTATAAAAAATGATAGAAAAAATGCATTGACAAAGCCATTTATAATAACATTTATGCTAAAATACCTGACTAAAATTTTTTTAAATAAGGATTGACATGGAACAAGGAAATATTTTTGGTTCATTACTACCTCTTTTAGTATTTTTTGCTATATTTTATTTTCTTCTTATTAGACCACAACAAAAACAAGCCAAAGCTCACAAGGCGATGATTGAGGGGCTAAGCAAAGGCGACAAGATTATAACAAATGGTGGCTTAAAATGCACAGTTGTTAAAACAAATGACGATTTTATCACAGTTAGACTTAATGATGATGTAATAGTCGAACTTGGTAGAGAATTTGTTGCAAAGAAATTAGATGCGTAGTGCAAAAGTAACTTATAGGCTTATAATCCTTTTAATTGTCACAGTTTTTTCTTTGATTTTTTCGATGCCATCGTTTTTGCAACTTGAAAAGGGTCATAGGATAAATTTAGGACTTGATTTGCAAGGTGGGCTTCATATGCTTCTTGGTGTTCAAACTGATGAAGCTATCAAATCCAAAATCCAATCAGTTGCTTCAAGTGTTAGCTACTCAGCCAAAAAAGAAGATCTTTTGATGGGGGATTTTGTAATTGAAGATGAAAGCTTTAGCTTTAGTGTGCTTGACCCAGATGAAGTAGGTAAATTTGAAGCTATTATCAAAGGAATTCCAGGTCTTCAAACTCAAAAAAATGGGCTTGATTATACTATTTCTTTAACTGAAACTGAAAAAGCTTCAACCAAAGAGTATGCCATAGACCAAGCAGTTGAAACCATCAGAAATAGGCTTGATCAGTTTGGTTTAGCTGAACCAACTGTAGCAAGGCAGGGCGAAACTGATATTTTAGTTCAACTTCCTGGTATCAAAACTTCTGAAGAGGAGCAAAGAGCCAAAGATCTCATCGCCAGATCAGCTCACTTGCAACTAATGGCAGTTGATGAAAAACGCCAAGATAGAGCTGCAACTATGAGCGAGATTGACGCAAGAGCGTATGGAGATGTCATTCACGAAGACGCTAAAAATCCAAATATAAAGTATCTTTTAAATCAAATTCCAGTGCTTGATGGAGCTATGTTAATTGACGCTAAAGTCGCCTTTGATAGAAATAACAATCAACCAATTATAAATTTTACCCTAAATTCAGAAGGTGCTAAAATTTTTGGTGATTTTACAGGTGAAAATGTTGGTAATAGGCTTGCAATAGTGCTTGATGGCAAGGTCTATTCAGCCCCTAGAATCAATGAAAGAATAGGTGGTGGAAGCGGACAGATAAGTGGAGCTTTCACAGTTGAAGAGGCTAGAGATGTTGCGATTGCTCTAAGAAGTGGAGCACTACTTGCACCAATAATTTTGCTTGAAAAACGAAGCGTTGGCCCAAGTTTGGGACAAGAGAGCATTGATATGAGTATGAAAGCTTTGGTTGGCGTTGCGATTTTGATAATGGGCTTTATGGTATTTTATTACCGCTTAGCTGGAGTTATAGCAAATGTGGCTTTGGTTGTTAATATCTTGCTTTTGGTCGCGGTGATGGCACTATTTGGTGCGACTCTAACCCTTCCTGGAATGGCTGGTATAATTTTGACTGTTGGAATGGCAGTTGATGCCAATGTCATCATAAATGAGCGGATTAGAGAAGTTTTGCGTAGTGGCGGAAATATCAAACATAGTATCGAACAGGGCTACAAAAACGCTATGACAGCGATAATTGATTCAAACCTTACTACTTTAATTACTTCAGCCGCACTTTATGCCTATGGAACAGGGCCTGTTAAGGGCTTTGCAGTAACGATGAGTATAGGTATCGCAGCTTCTATGCTAACAGCAATTTTAGGAACACACGGTATTTTTGAGCTATTAGAAAATAAGATGAAAAATCACCCTGATACCAAGCTTTGGTTTGGCTATACAATAAGAAAGGAGACTAAAAATGCAAATATTTGATAAAGGCAAAATTTATAACTTTATGGGTGTAAAAGTCCCATTTTTAGTCCTTGCACTATTTTTGATGGGTGGGTCTTTAATATGTGTGCTTACAAAAGGCTTCAATTTAGGGATTGATTTCTCAGGTGGAACTTTAATTCAGATAAGATATGATGCCCCACAAGCCCCACTTAGTGATATAAGGGATAAATTTAACTCAATCGAAGCTTTACAAGGCACAAGTGTAACTGAATTTGGCTCACCAAATGAAGTTATTATTAGATATTCAAGCAGTAGTGATTCACTAGGAAGTGACCCAGGAAGCTATATTAGTGAGCTTTTAAAAGATACGGGTGAATTTGAAATTAGAAGGGTTGATGTTGTTGGCCCAAAGGTCGGTGACGCACTTAGAAAAAGCGGTGTTATGGCAGTTTGTGTCTCTTTGGTGCTTATTCTTATATATATCGCTGTGAGATTTGAGTTTAGATTTGCTGTAGCTGCGATTTTATCTGAAATTCATGATGTTTTGATAGTTTTGGGAGTGATATCGCTATTTGGAACAAATGTCAATCTTGATACTTTAGCAGCGATTCTTACGATAGTTGGATATTCACTAAATGATACCATTATTATCTTTGATAGAATTAGGGAAGGTATTAGAGATAGTAAATTTAATGACCTTAATTATGTTATAAATGAGGCGGTTTCAAATACTTTATCAAGGACAATTTTAACTTCTCTTACTACGCTTATGGCGGTAGTTGTGTTGTTTTTCTTTGGTGGAGATATGATTAGAGATTTCGCATTTATTGTTATGGTTGGAATAATAGCTGGAACATTTAGTTCTGTGTTTGTTGCAGCTCAAGCACTAGTATTGATGAAATTTGATGTTGATAAATATAGAGAGTTTTTGGCTGAAAAGCACAGGAAAGCCAAAGAAAAAGAAAAAATGCGTGCAATGTATGAAAAAGGTAGAGTATAAAAATGAACTGGGGAAGAGTTGTTCATATATTTTTTGCTTTGATGAGTTTAACTACTATAACTGGTTATCTTTATGCTCATAGCAATATTGCACTTTTTATAGCTGCTAGTATAAATTTAATCTCAACTATACTCAAAGTTGGCGTCAAATCCATCTTGACTGCTGAGATTTTTGCAAGCTCTTTGGTGGCTGACTTGCACCTAATACCAGCGTTTGTGATAATTATAGTTTCAGGTGATACGGTTTTAGCTTATACTTTGGTAATTGGGGCATTTGTGGCAAATGTATTTGCTCTTTTGCTTTTGCTCATAGAATCGGCAAAAACAAAAGAAGATTTTTAGGAGAATGACTTTGTATGATAGTAAATTTATAGAGGAAAAATGGCAAAAAATTTGGCAAGAAAGTGGTGAATTTGAGCCAAAAGATGACTACTTAATGCCTAAAAAATACATTCTTAGTATGCTTCCATATCCAAGTGGCCGCATACATATGGGGCATGTTAGAAACTATAGCATAGGAGACGCTCTAGCTAGGTATTATAGAAAGCTAGGCTATAATGTCCTTCACCCAATTGGCTTTGATAGTTTTGGAATGCCAGCTGAAAATGCTGCGATTAAGCACGGTATTAGCCCAAAAGCTTGGACTTATGAAAATATAGAGTATATGAAAAAAGAGCTAGATAGGCTTGGACTTAGTTTTTCTAAAAAGAGACTTCTAGCAACTTCAGATCCGATTTATACCAAATTTGAACAGCAGTTTTTTATAGAATTTTATAAAAAAGGGCTAGTTTATAGAAAGAGTGCAGTTGTAAATTGGTGCGAACACGATGGGACTGTGTTAGCAAACGAGCAGGTTGAAGATGGTAAGTGTTGGAGATGTGGCAATGAAGTTATCCAAAAGCAGATGCCTGGGTATTATCTTAAGATTACTGATTATGCGGCTGAGCTTTTAGATGGCTTAAAAGGGCTAAAAGATAAGTGGCCATCTCAAGTTGTCACTATGCAAGAAAACTGGATAGGTAGGAGTGAGGGTCTTGAGTTTAGCTTTAAATTTGATGAAGAGAGCAAAGAGAGACTTGATGGAATTTCTGGCTTTAAGGTGTTTTCCACTAGACCAGATACTATTTTTGGGGCTAGTTTTACAGCCCTTGCACCAGAACACGCAGTGGTTAAAAAGCTTCTTAGCAAAAATCTGCTTGATGAAAAAGTAGCTTTAAAAGTCAAAGAAATTCTCAACCAAACCCCACGCGAGAGAATGCAAAAAGACAAAGATGGGGTATTTTTGGGAATTTATGTCATTCATCCATTAACAGGGAAAAAACTTCCTGTTTGGATGGCAAATTTTGTTTTAGCTGAGTATGGTGATGGTGCTGTGATGGGCGTTCCAGCTCACGACGAGAGAGACTTTGACTTTGCTAAAGAGTTTAATCTTGATATCAAAAGAGTAATTGTGCCAGATGGTGCAGATGAGAGTGAAAAAAAGAGCAAAGAGTTTTTAGACATCCAAGATGGCGTTATGATAAACTCAGGTGAGTTTGATGGAGTGAACTCTTTAAGGGCAAAAGAGCTCATAATAGCTAAATTTGAGAGTGAAAATAGTGGCAAAAGAGTGGTAAATTATAAGCTTAGAGACTGGGGGGTAAGCCGCCAAAGATACTGGGGAGCACCAGTTCCTATGATTCACTGCCCAAAGTGTGGTCTTGTGCCTGAGGCTATAGAAAATCTTCCTGTAACCCTGCCTGATGATGTTGAGATAAGTGGGCATGGAAACCCACTTGATAAGCACCCAACTTGGAAAAACTGCATATGCCCGAAATGTGGCTCACACGCCACTAGAGAGAGCGATACCTTAGATACTTTTTTTGAGAGTAGCTGGTATTTTGCAAGGTATGCAAGCGATGAGAGAACTTGGAAAGATAGGGCTTTTGATAAAACAAGTGTTGATTACTGGATGAATGTAGATCAGTATATCGGTGGCATAGAACACGCTATTTTACACCTTTTATACGCTAGATTTTTCCAAAGAGCTCTAAGAGACACAGGATATCTAAGAGATAGCGAGCCATTTGCTAGACTTTTAGCTCAAGGAATGGTGTTAAAAGATGGCTCTAAAATGAGTAAGAGTAAAGGCAACACCGTCGATCCTGATGATATTATAGAGCGTTATGGTGCTGATACGGCTAGACTTTTTATACTATTTGCCGCCCCGCCAGCTAAAGAGCTTGAGTGGAATGATAGTGCAGTTGAGGGGGCTTTTAGATTTTTAAATAGGCTCTATGATAGAAGTAGTGGTGTGATTAAAACCACTAAAATTCCTACTATTAATCACACTAGCTTAAACAGAGATGAAAAATACGCAAGATTAAAGGTATATGAAGCGCTTAAAAAATCACGCGAAGTTTATGAGAGTAGTTTTGCGTTTAATACTTTGATAGCAGCTTGTATGGAAGCGTTTAACGCTTTGAGTGCTCAAGAAAACAGAGATGTCTTAACAGAAGGGTATTGGATTATCTTAAATTTGCTTGAACCAATTGTCCCACACATTGCAAGTGAGCTAAGTGATGAGTTTTTTGAGAGAAAAAATTTCGCCAAAATAGAGCTGATTGATGAAGTTTTTGTAAAAGATAGTATAAATCTTGCTGTTACTGTCAATGGCAAAAAAAGGGCAGAATTTGAGATAGTAGCTAGTGCAAGTAGGGATGAAATCCTAAGCACAGCTAAAAAGAGCGTCTCAAAGTGGATTGAAAATAAAGAGATAATCAAAGAAATTTATATAGAATCAAAACTTGTAAATTTGGTAGTTAAATAGACAGAAAGAAGAGATATGAGAAAATTTGCACTACTTTTTATGACTATTTTTATAATTGGGTGTGGCTATCAGCCAGCTGCTAGAGTTGTAGATAATATCCTTGATGACAATGTCTTTGTTGAGGTGAGTATGAGTGCGACAGACCCGCAAAACACAGTTGCTATCAAAGACGCAGTTCGCTCAGGTATCGTTAAACGCCTTGGTAAAAAATTAGCCCCAAAAGCTAGTGCAGACACCTTCATACAAGCTTCTATCTCATCTATAAGTTTTGAGAGTGTTTCATACGATCAACTCGGATACATCACATCTTATAGGGTAAATTTAGGGGTAAATTTTAAAACCAAACTCAAAGATGGTACGATTTTTAGCAAAACTACAAGTGGCGACCACACTTTTAGGGTTTCAAGGCGTATAAAATCTACTAGAGATATTAGTAGTATTATTAGTGATTCTGATAGATACTATGCGATACTTGACGCGTCAAATCAAGCATTTGATGAGTTTATCGCTGCACTTTCAGTTAGAGCTTATGGTAAAGGCAAATGAGATTTAAAACCTACCTAGAAAATAAAGATATTTTTTATAAAAAATTTGACTTTGAGAGAATGCCACGCCTTTTTAAGTGTTACAAAAACTCTCTTAAACCAAAACCAATTATCCATATCATCGGCACAAATGGCAAAGGCTCAACTGGGCGATTTTTAAGCTTACTATTTGAGAGTATTGGCAAAAGCGTGGGACATTTTAGCTCACCCCATATCTTTGAGTTTAACGAAAGATTTTATCACGGTGGTAAGATTGCAAGTGATGAAGAGCTTGAGAGAGCTCACATTAGACTTAGCGAAATTATGGGCGATGATCTACAAAAGATCTCATACTTTGAATACGCTACTTTTTTAATGCCACTAATCTTTGAAAATGATGAGTTTTGGGTGGTTGAGGCTGGAATGGGTGGCGAGTTTGACTCTACAAATGTATTTGATAAAGCTCTTAGCCTTTTTACACCAATTGGCCTAGATCACACAAATGTGCTTGGCAAGGATATTGAAGCTATTAGCCACACAAAGCTCATCACAATGGATAAAAAGGCTATCTTAAATGATGATATGAATGCAAAAAGCGTTAAAATCGCTAGAGAGATTGCCCTAAATCACAGCTCAAATTTAAGCTTTGCGTCTGAGAGCTTAAACGAAACTGAACTAAAAAATATCGCCAATTATGCGGACAAATTTCACCTTGCTAAATTTCAGATATCAAATTTAACCCTAGCTTATAGTGCGTTTAAATCGCTTGGATTTAGTAGTGATCTATCAAATTTACTACCTTTAAATTTGCGTGGTAGATTAGAGCAAATTGCCCCAAATATCATCATTGACGCAGGACACAATCCCCTTGGTGCGAGCGTGGTCAAAAACGCTTTGTATCCGCGTAAATTTGTGCTTATTTATAACGCTTTTGTGGATAAGGATGCAAAAAGTGTGATAAATGAGCTAAAGCCTATCATCAAAAGAGTTGAAATCTTTGAGTATGAGAGCAAGGATAGAGCCCTTGTTGGCGAGAGTTTAAAGGATATGGTAAATGGGGTTGAGATAGTTAAATTTAGCGGATTAAGTAAGGATGAAGACTATTTAGTATTTGGTTCATTTATGTTGATAGAGGAATTTTTAAGGTATTATAAGGATTATGCAAGCTAAGGTTTATGAGTATTTTAGCAAAAAAAATGATGATGAAATTTTAATATGTAGCGACGAAAAAGAGTGTGTTTTAGCTAGTGACGCTTTAACTTTTTTGGGTTATGAGTGCTTTGTTTTGCCAGATTTTAGGGCCAAATTTGGCGATGATTTAAGGGTATATCACGAAGAGATCTTATCTCTTACCAAAGAACTTGGCAAATTTCACAACTCAAGTTCAACCAAAAAACTTCTCATAACACCGGCTAGAACTATACTTCATAAGCTTCCTACCAAAAGACATCTACAAACAAAAACTCTAAGTTTTGGCGATAAAATCAAGCTTGACGAGCTAAAAGATGAGATACTTAGATTTGGATATGAGTTTGTAGATATCGTGCTTGATAGGGGTGAGGTTAGCTTTAGGGGTGAAGTGATTGATATCTTTCCTGTGAGTGCGGACACCCCTTTTAGGGTGCTACTTTTTGATGATGAGATTGAGAGCATTAGGGTTTTTAATCCAGCTGATCAAATTAGTGATAAAACCGAGCTTGAGAGCCTTAGCATTACCCCGTTTATCGCAGCTTTATCAAGTAGTGAGTATGAAGCTACCACCCAAAAAATCTCTTCAATGCAAACTGACGCACTAGTTAGCGATATCAATTCACTTGGATTTTGGGCGATTGATGATTTTGTGGATTATTTGGATGAGTTTAAGGCTATATGCCTTAATAAATTTGAACTAGATGATGAGTGGGATTTCAAGCGTTTAAATGCTATGTCAAATTTGCCTGAAGCGAAAATTTACAAGGATTTAAACGCTACATTTTCGGCCGATTTAGTTAGGCTAAATGCCGCCAAAAAAATTACTGTCATATCGCCAAATGAGAGCTTGTTTGCTTCATACCAAATAGAAAATGAGGTAAATTTAATCATCTCACCACTTATTTTAAATATTTATAGCACTGATGAGATTATCATTTCACTTAACAAAACTCACAAAAAACGCAAAGCCAAAAAGCCTACTTTAGCAATTGATGAGTTAAATCGTGGTGATTATGTGGTGCATAAAGATTATGGAATTGGTAAATTTTTGGGGCTTGAGCTAATAAGCGTACTTGGGGCGAAGCAGGAGTTTATCGCTATTGAGTATCAAAATAGCGATAAGCTTTTGCTTCCAGCACAAAATTTATATCTAATTGATAAATATGTCTCAAACACCGAAGTTGCCGTACTTGATAGGCTAGGCAAGGGAAGCTTTGCTAAAATCAAAGAGAAAGTCAGACAAAAGCTATTTATTATCGCTTCTAAAATCATCCAGCTTGCAGCCAAAAGAGAGTTAATCAAAGGCAAGCAAATTGATATAAATTACGCTTTGATGGCTAAATTTCAATCAGATTCAGGCTTTGAATACACCAAAGATCAAACTCTAGCCATTAATGAAATTCTAAAAGATATCAGTGGCACAAAAGTGATGGATAGACTTCTTAGTGGTGATGTTGGCTTTGGCAAAACAGAAGTGGCGATGAATGCACTATTTGCCACTATCAAAAGCGGATATCAGGCTCTATTTTTTGTCCCAACTACATTGCTTTCAGCCCAACACTACCAGAGCCTAAAAGAGCGTTTTGATAGGTATGATATACCAGTTTTTAGGCTTGATAGATTTACTTCAACCAAGGAAAAAACCGCCCTTAAAAAGGCCCTAGAAAATAAAGAGCCACTAGTTTGCGTGGGAACTCACTCACTTTTAAATTTAAAAGCCACAAATTTAGGACTAATTATCATCGATGAAGAGCACAAATTTGGCGTAAAACAGAAAGAAAAGCTAAAAGATCTAAGCTCAAACTCTCATCTACTCACAATGAGTGCGACACCAATCCCACGGAGCTTAAATATGGCACTAAGTTCGATTAAAACCTATAGCACACTTAAAACCCCGCCACAAGATAGACTTGAGGTGAAAACTTTTGTAAAAGCTTATGACAGCAAAATCGTCAAAGAGGCGATAATGCGTGAGCTTAGAAGAGGCGGACAGATTTTTTATGTCCATAACAAGATCGCAGATATGCAAGGCGTGAAAGATGAGCTTTTGAGTATTTTGCCAAATTTAAGGATTTTGATACTTCACTCAAAGATTGACGCGAAAACCACAGAAGATGAGCTCATTAAATTTATGGCTAAAGAGTATGATTTAATGCTTTGCACGAGCATTGTTGAGAGTGGAATTCATATGCCTAGGGTTAATACTATTCTCATAGATAGTGCTGATAGATTTGGGATAGCTGACCTTCATCAGCTTCGTGGTAGGGTTGGAAGATCGAGCATTCAAGGGTATTGCTACTATTTTATCAAAGATAGAGATAGCCTTAGCAAGGACGCTTTAAAACGCCTGCTTGCCATTGAGAGCAATTCAGCACTTGGTTCTGGTGCACTCTTAGCTTACCACGACTTAGAGATTAGGGGTGGGGGAAATTTAGTCGGTGAAGCTCAAAGTGGGCATATTGAAGCGATTGGGTATAGTTTATATCTTAGAATGCTTGAAGATGAGATTAATAAACTTCTTAACAAAACCACAGCCTCAAATCAAAGTGTGGAACTAAGGCTTGAAATAAGTGCGTATTTAAGTAGCGAATTAATCCCAAGCGATAGGCTTAGGCTAGAGCTTTACAGGCGTTTAAGCAGGGCTAATAATATGGCTGAAATTTATGAAATTTCAGGCGAGATAGAAGATAGATTTGGTAAGCTTGACCGATACACTAAGCAGTTTATCGGTGTGATAATGGTTAAAACTTTAGCAAACCAGCTAAACTTAAAAATGATTTCAAGTTCTGGGGTAAATATCTCTATAACTGGTAATGATGATAAAAAAGAGCTTATCAAAGCAAAAAGCAAAGATGACGATGATGTGCTTGATATGTTACTTAGCTACTTAAGAAAAAGGAGTGAAAATGCAAGATAGTTTAATAGACTGGAAAACTACAAAAGCCGCAGTTTTTAGGCGAAATAGAGAAATTTTAAAAGGCGTAAAAGACAAAGACCTTGATATAGTTGATATAGATTCTTTGATTGGATTAAAAGAGCAAAAATTGGCACTTTTATCAAATACACGCAAATTTATTGAAGGCAAAGGTGCAAATCACGCACTGCTTTGGGGAGCTAGGGGGTGTGGCAAATCAAGCCTAGCTAAGGCTGTTTTTAGTGAGTTTTTTGCCAGTGGGCTTAGAGTGATTGAGATTAAAAAAGAGGATTTTTGCTTTTTGGATGATATACTTGATGATATTAGAGAAGATGAGTATAAATTTATACTATTTTGCGATGATCTAAGCTTTGAAAATGGCGATAATAGCTATAAATTTCTAAAACCACTGCTAGAAGGGAGCATAGAAAAAGCCCCGTCCAACGCACTTATGTATGCCACGTCAAACCGCAGACACCTAATGCCTGAATATAGTAGCGACAACTTAGGCTTTGTAGTAGGTGAGAGCGAACTTCACTCATCAGATAACGCAGAAGAAAAACTCTCATTAGCTGATAGATTTGGGCTAAGACTTAGCTTTTATAGTGGGACTTGGGGCGAATATTTAAGCATAGTTGATAGCTATTTTGGCGAAGTAAGAGACCCTGATAAGCTTCACACTCTTGCAAAACAGTTTAGTATGATGAGTGCTAGTAGAAGCGGTAGAACCGCTAAGCAGTTTTATAACGCATACAAGGATGAGTTTAGTGCAAACTGAGCTATTTTGGAAGCTGTTTGAGTTAGATTTGGTTAAAAATCGCTATTGGTGGCCTAGTTTTGGAGAGTTTGAAATTGTGGTTTCAGCAATTCTTACGCAAAATACAAAGTGGCAAAATGTAGAGATTTCGCTAGTAAATTTAAGGCAAAGTGGAGTTTTGAACTTAGAGAGTTTAGCCCAAATTAAAGAGATAGATTTAGCAAATTTAATAAAACCTAGTGGATTTTACAATCAAAAAGCTAAAAAACTCAAAAATTTATGTGCGAATATAGTTAGAGAATTTGGTGATTTTGAGGGCTTCAAATCAGTTAGCAAGGAGTGGCTAATATCTCAAAAAGGCGTTGGGGCTGAGACTTGCAGTGCGATTTTATGCTACGCTTTGGGACGAGATGAGATGGTTGTGGATAGCTATACTCTTAGATTGCTTGGGTATTTAAATTATGAGTTTGAAAGTTATGATGAGGCTAGGGAGTGGCTTGAGGCCTTAGATTTTGGTGAAATTTTTGCTAAAAGTGATTTGGTGGATGAAAACGAGGTATTTTGCTATTTTCACGGAGCGATAGTGGAGTTTTGCAAAGCTCACCTAAATGGCAAAATTTTTGATGAATTTGCCAAAAATCTGCTTGATGAACTAAAATAATTTAGCCTACAATACCATAAATTACGCTATCTGTCTTAATTAATAATTTCGATAATTATAATCAATTATATTTTATAAATTGCTGAAATTAGTCAAGGATTTTAAATAAATGCAAAATCTATAGATACCAAACTTAAAACATATTTTAGTTATACAATATAATATTTTTTTGTTATACT
>JALFKC010000082.1 GCA_022775765.1 Campylobacter sp.
GTTTTAGCGATTTCACGCATTATTTGGGGTTTTGGAAGCGTTAGATATACGAAATTTAGTGATTTTACCTTTAGTGGTGTGGGCGAGTATATCAAAAATGCACTTGCGAGTTTAAAATCTAAAGTCAAATTTGACGAAAAATCAAAATTAAGTGGCGGACACAACGTAGCTTCAAGCTGGGCGATTATAGCTATGCTTGTGGGTGGAAGTGTGTAGCTGGTATTGGTGTAATGATATATTTTATCAAAAAAACATATGGTAAAATAGAAATTTTAGGAACTATGGGCGATTTTCACGGAATTTTAGCAAATTTAATATTTGCTGTTGTGGTGTGCCACATTTTAGGTGTGATTTTTGAAAAACTAAGGGGTGGTGATGCGATAAATTCTATGCTAAATGGCAAGAAAAAGAAGGCTAAATTTGACGCAATCGTACCTAGGTTTTGGGTAGGATTTTTCGTGCTTAGCTACATTTTAGCCGCCTGTGCCTTTGTCTATTTTATCTAAATAAATCTATAGAGCTCTATAGATTAAAGAATTGAAATTTTAGTGGTAAATTTGTTGAATTAAAAAGTAAAATATTATAAATTTTTGGTATTTTTATCGGTTTTAATCTCAGTCAAATCTGCCAAATTTTCATAGTTTTGCTTGGCGATTTTGGTTGCTTTTTCTATCTCTGAGTCTTGCATTATCACTTAATATAAATTTGGTAAATTTGAGAAATTTTTGATTAAAATTTCTGTTTTTAAAAAGAAACTGCTGCCTTTAATGATTAATTAAAACACTTAAATTTATAATTCTTAACTCAAATTCGCTATAATTAGCCAAAAATTTGGAGATTTGATGAAAAATATCTTAATAGTTTGCGATGGCATAATAGCTACTTATTTTCTTGAAACTATTTTAAAGCTTAAAAATATATATCATAATTATATAATTATTTATCAAAGAGATGAAACTTTGCCTAATAATTTTGAAGGAAGTAATATTAAGCTTTTTAAATTTGACCCAACAAGCTTAGAACGCCTTAGAAATGTAGTCTCTCACTATGAATTTGAAAGATATATGGTGGTTATGCAAGATGAATTTGAGGCTACACAAGTTTATAATAATTTGCGTTCAATTAAACAAGACGAACAGATATACTTTGTAGATATATGGAGGATAGCTGAAAATTTTAAAAAAGATAACTTTTTAAGAATAATAGACATTCCATCTATTATTAGTGCAAGACTTGCAAATGTGCTTCCTGACAGTCAGGTTTTAGCTGATAATATAGGTCTTGGAATTGGCGAAATTACAGAGGTTAAAGTCCCCATAGGAAGCTCATTTGCCTATACCAAAATCGGCTTTTTTTCACAAAGCAAATTTCACATACCGATGATTTATAGAAAAAATAACTTTATCGTTACAAAAGCTAGCACTACCATAATGCCAAATGACTCACTTCTGATTGTTGGCGACCCTAGTGCTCTAAGAAATATCTATAAAGCTATCAAGCAAGAAAAGGGGCAGTTTCCATCGCCATACGGGATAAATATCTATCTTTTGATTGATATGAAATCTATGAATGAACTAAGGATTTCTAAGCTTATTGAGGCAGCAATTTATCTTAATAAAACATTAAAAAATCACCATCTCTATATAAAAGTAATAAATCCAACACTTTTTAAACTTAATGAGATAAAAGCACTCAATAATGAAAAAAATTGCGAAGTCATTATGGATTATTCAGATACGCAAATAAGTTTTATCAAAGATGATACCAAACGCTATAATGTGGGCTTTATAGTGATGGATAATGACTTTTTTGAACAATATAAAAATATCTTTTTTGAGCTAAAACTTCCGGTTTTAACCCTTGGCAATGGCGATATCAATGAGATCAAAAAAGGGGTAATTTTGCTTCACGATAGAAAATCAGGCGGTGAGTCAAGTGTGGTATTTGATGTGTGTGGGCAGTTTGGAATGGATGTGTATTTGTATTATTTTGACCAAAATATTAACAAAAACAAAGAAGTCGTCTCTCATTACAAAGAGCTTTCAGAACTTTTTAAGCAAGAGCTTTATATTATTGATGATGAGAGTAAAAATCCAATCATTGCACTAAGTGAAGAGAGTAATTTTTTGCAGTTTGTGCCATTTACTCAAAGCGTGGCAAAACGCGGATTTGCGAGCAATTTTAGCAAAGATTTGGATAGTATGTATTATAAATTAAGGGATAATTATCAACTTTTTATACCATCATTTTACGAAATTTAAGGAATTTTTATGCAAATAGATATAAATTTAAAAGAGAAATCAAGAGACTATAAAATTTACATTGACGAAGAGATTTTGTTAAACTTAAAAGGCAAAGTCGCCATCATCACCAACGAAACTATAGCCCCGCTTTGGCTTGAAAAGTTTAAAAACCACATAAAATGTGACGAACTTGTAGAAATCATCATCAAAGATGGCGAAGAATACAAGAAAATAGATACAATTTTAGAGATTTTAGATAGGCTTTTTGTGGCAAGATTTGACCGCTCATCAACGCTTATTGCCCTTGGTGGCGGGGTAATAAGCGATATGGTTGGATTTGTGGCGAGCATTTATGAAAGAGGGATTGAGTTTATCAATATACCAACTACGCTTTTATCTCAAATTGACGCAAGCGTAGGTGGCAAAACAGGCATAAACAATAAATTTGGCAAAAATTTAGTAGGGGCTTTTTATCAGCCAAAGGCGGTGTATTGCAACACCCAGTTTTTAACAACTCTCGACCAAAGGCAAGTAAGTGCAGGAATGGCTGAAGCTATAAAAATGGCTGTGATGTTCGATAAGAAATTTTTTGAATTTATAGCTGAAACTGATTTTAAAAAATCACAAAATATTGCCAAACTCATACAAAAGTGCGTCCAAATCAAGGCTGAAGTGGTTGCCAAAGATGAGAAAGAAAAGGGTATTCGTGCGGTTTTGAACTACGGTCACACATTCGGTCATGTCATAGAAAATCAAACTTTTTACAAAATTTACCTGCACGGAGAAGCAGTTAGTATGGGTATGAGTATGGCAAACGAACTAGCACTATCTTTGGGGCTTATAAATGAAAGCCAAAAGGCCGCTATTAAGGCAGTGCTAAAGAAATTCTCGCTTCCCACAAAGTATAAAATTCCAAATATTGATGAGTTTTATGAGGCGTTTTATTCGGATAAAAAAAGCCAAAACTCAAAGATAAAATTTATACTTCCAAAGGGGATTGGAAATTTTGTGATTGTTGATGATATTCCAAAAGAGCTAGTTTTGGATGTTTTAAAAGGTTATAAATGAGAATTTTTGCTGTTTTAATTGCTCTGTTTGTTTGCGTTTTTGCAGATAGTAATATTAGCGATATTAATTCAACTCTAATTAAGCAAGAAAAAGAGCTAAAGCTTAGGCAAGAGACTTTAAGCGAATTAAATGCAACTCTAAATGACAACTCAGCACTTCTAAGAAACGACTATATTTATTTAAGGTATAGTAATTATCTAAATTATCACAAGCTTGATAATGAGCTCAAAACCCTTGAGAGCGAACTCTCAAAGACCAAGAAGTCAAATTTACAACAGATTGACGAGTTAAATAAAAAGATGACTTCTACAAAAGAGCAGATTGAAATCTTAAAAGAATTTGAAAATGCAACTTTAACTTCAATGCTAATTCCGCCTGAAGTAGAGAATATTAAGCCCATAACTAGTCCATTTGATATGTTTTATGGCTACTCTATGATTAAGAATTTAAAAGCTATGCAAGCTAGCCACCTTGCCAAAATAGGGCATATTGAGAGTATAATTTCACTACTTAATACAAGGCTTGAGCTCTTAAAACAGATGAGTGAAATCTCTAAAAATCCTAAAATTAATGATGAAATTTCAGATATAAAAACTCAAATCTCAGAGATGCTTTCAGCCAAAGAATTTGCAAAAACCACATATGATGTTTTTATTAGAAAGCTTGATGAGCAGATAATTTCTATTAGAAACTCACTCAAAGAGCAGGGAAAAACTCTGATAAATATCCTTATTACAATAGGTGTGATTTTTGCCATTGCATTTTTGTTAAAGTTTATATCCAAAAAATATCTCGAAGATGGCGAAAGGCTTTATATCGTCAATAAAGTTGTAAATTTAACGAGTGTTTTTTTGGTGTTAATGGTGATACTTTTTACATTTTTAGAAAATATGACCTATATTATCACAGTTTTAGGTTTTGTCTCAGCCGGTCTTGCGATTGCAATGAAGGATATGTTTATGTCGATCCTTGGCTGGTTTGTGATAACATTTGGTGGAACTTTAAGTGTTGGTGATAGGATAAAAGTTAGAAATACAAACAATGAGAATTTAGTCGGCGATATCATAGATATTTCACTGCTTAGAATAACTATTTTTGAAGATATCACTTATGTGACATATAGGGAGCAAAGAAGAGCAGGGCGTATAGTCTTTATACCAAATAACTACATATTTAATAATATTATTTTGAATTACACGCACAGTGGTATGAAAACCGTATGGGACGGCATTGATATCACTTTGACATTTGATAGCAATCACACTAAAGCTATGCATATTATTAGAAATATAGCTAGAAAGTATTCAAAAGGCTACACTGATATTGCTAAAAAACAGATGGTGAAATTAAGAAATCAATACAATATCAAAAACTCAAATATCGAACCTAGAATTTTTAGTTTTTTTGAGCCATATGGCATAACAATTAGCGTTTGGTATATGACAAACTCATACACCACTTTAGCCCTTAGAAGCAACATATCTAGCGATATTTTAGAGGCTTTAAGGGCTGAGCCTGATATCGATATAGCCTATCCATCTCATACGCTTTATAGGGGTGATAAAAAGAACTTTCACAAAGAGAATGAGGAGCTGATTTGAGGGTATATTTTAAGACATTTGGCTGTAGAACCAATATATATGATACTGAGTTTATGAAAAGCTCACTAAAAACTCACGAAATAGTAAATGACGAAAGCTTAGCTGATACTATCATCATTAACTCTTGCACGGTTACAAATGGTGCTGATAGCGATGTGAGAAACTACATAAACCGCGTAAATAGACTTGGTAAAAAGGTGCTTTTTACTGGGTGCGGGGTTAAGTATAGCGGTGAAGATTATCTAAAAAATAATAAAGTTTTTGGTGTTTTTAGTATGAGCAAGAAAAATGATATCAACTCATTTTTAGCTAAGAGTGATAAATTCATAGAGATAGAAGAAAATTCTCACGCTGATAAAGGAATAGTAAATGATTTTCAAACTTACTCAAAAGCCTTTGTCAAAATTCAAGAAGGGTGCAATTTTAGGTGTTCGTATTGCATAATTCCAGCTGTTAGAGGGCGTTCAAGAAGTATAGATGAAGCTGAAATTTTAAATGAAGCTTCAAATTTAGTAGCCAATGGTCTTGATGAAATCATACTCACAGGCACAAATATGGGGAGTTATGGCAAGGATACCAGCTCATCTTTGGCTAGGCTTTTATCTAAATTAGGCGATATAAAAGGTATAAAAAGAGTTCGTTTAGGAAGCCTTGAGCCATCACAAATCACAGATGAGTTTTTAGAAATAGTGCAAGAGCCATTCGTAGAAAAGCATCTTCACATCGCGCTTCAACACACCAATGATGAGATGTTAAAAATAATGAGAAGACGCAATCGTGTAAAAAATGATTTAAATTTATTTGAAAAGTTAGCCGAGTTTGGATTTAGCCTTGGAACAGACTTTATCGTGGGACATCCCGGCGAAACTGATGAAATTTGGGCTGAAGCGGTAGAAAACTTTAGACTTTATCCACTAACTCATCTGCACGCTTTTGTCTATTCGCCACGAAGTGGCACTTACTCTGCAACTATGAAGCAAAGTGTAAATGGAACAGTTGCCAAAAATCGGCTAAAAATGATAAAAAATATCGTTAGCTTAAATAATTTTAACTTTAGAAAAGCTCATCAAATTCCACTAAATATCCTAATTGAGCAGTCAAAAGATGGATATTTGCAAGGGTTTGATCAGTTTTACAATAAGTGTTTTATAAAAGATGATAATATTTTAGATAAAAAATGGATAAAGGTTGATAATTACGATGTCAAATTTGAAGGAAATTTTGCTTAAATTTAGCAAAAATAAGCTAAATATAATTCTTGCTATTTTGGTTTTGCTCATTGGGCTTTTGAGCTTTGTATATTTTAGAAGCGATCCGGTTTATATCAGCAAAGATGAGTATCAAATGCTTCTAAATAGCGGTGAAATCAGTAAGGCTGATATAGTTGATGATAAAATTTATCTAACTTACAATAAAAAACAATATATCGTCCTAAAAGATGCGGTTGATTTAAAAGAGCTCTACGAAAAAGCCCCAATTTCGCAAAAAGATGGGCTTAAGTTTTTTAGATATTTTGTGCCTATTTGCATACTTTTAGGGCTTGGTTTTTTGGGTTGGATAGCCTATAAAAGATATGATTTTCGTAAATTTAGCGACAACTTACCCACAAAAACTCATGCTTTAAATGATGAAAATAGTGATAAAATCTCAAACTTCACCCCATTTAGATCAAATGTTAAATTTAGTGATGTCGCTGGGATTAAAGATATTAAAGATGAGCTTTTTGAAGTAGTGGATTTTTTGAAAAACTCAAGCAAATACAAAAAATATGGCATAAATTTGCCTCGTGGTGTGCTGATGGTTGGACCGCCTGGAGTTGGAAAAACTCTCATCGCAAAAGCCGTAGCTGGCGAAGCTGGAGTGCCGTTTTTTTATCAAAGCGGGGCGAGCTTTTCGCAAATGTATGTGGGAGTTGGTGCAAAACGCGTCAAAGAGCTTTTTAACGCTGCTAAAATTAATGCCCCAAGCATAATTTTCATCGATGAAATTGACTCTGTTGGCAAAAGCAGGGGAGATGGTAGAAATGACGAAAGAGAGGCGACGCTAAATGAGCTTTTGACGCAGATGGATGGCTTTGATGAGAGTCTTGGCGTGATAGTGATGGGGGCAACAAACCGCATTGAGATGATAGATGAGGCACTTCTTCGCTCTGGTAGATTTGATAGAAGAGTGTATCTATCATTGCCTGATTTTAGTGACCGCAAAGAGATACTAAGCGTACATTTAAAGGATAAAAGCTGCAATGTTGATCTGTCATATTTATCGCGCATAAGCGTAGGATTTAGTGGGGCCGCACTCGCAACTTTTGTCAATGAGGCCGCGATAAATGCCTACAAAAGAGGAAGTGACGCTATAGAAAACCTAGACTTTGATAAAGTAAAAAACAAGGTGTTTTTTGGCAAGAAAAAGGCTCTAAATTTAAGTGAAAACGAAAAAGAAATTCACTCATTTTATCAGGCCGCAAAGGCTGTAAGTGCGTATTGGTATGATATAAACTTTAATAAAATTTCCATCTTTGAAGATGATTTTTTAAGCGTAGATAAAGAGATAGTCTCAAAAACATACCTGATGAATAAGATTAAGGTATTAATAAGCGGCAAAATCGCCACTGCGATGTTTAGAGATGACGCTTTTACAAATGCAAGTGACGATATCAAAAAGGCTAGAATGGTAGCCAATGATATGGTATATAAATACGCAATGGGTAGTAGTATAATGCCTATTTCAAAGGACGCTGAAGATATACTAAAAGAGTGCGATAATGAAGTAAGAGAGCAAATCTCAAGCCTTAGCGAAGTAATAACCCAGGTAGCTAAACATATCTTTGTCAGCGAAAAGATAGAGAGCTCAAAAGTTAAAGAAATAGTAAATCAAATTTATCAAAAGGATGAAAATGGATAAGATCAAAATAGGGATATTAACCCTTAGTGATAGAGCAAGCAGTGGAGTTTATGAGGATAGATCAGGAATTGCCATAAGAAATTTAATGGATGAATGGATATTAAATGAAAAAGAGTATTTTTATGAAGTAATACCTGATGATTTTGAGATGATTAAAAATAAGCTTATTGAATTTTGCGATGTTAATGGGTGTGATTTGGTGCTGACAACTGGTGGCACTGGACCTGCTCTTAGGGATGTAACGCCTAAGGCGACCGAAGTGGTTTGTGATAAAATAATGCCTGGATTTGGCGAATTGATGAGATTTGAGAGTTTAAAATATGTTCCAACAGCCATACTTTCAAGGCAGACTGCTGGCATTAGAAACCGTTCATTTATCATAAATTTGCCAGGCAATCCAAAGGCTATAAGAGAGTGCATGGAACCTGTATTTCCTGCGATTCCATACTGCATTGATTTGATTGATGGGGCGTATATTGAGGCAAATGAAGAAAAAATAAAGATTTTTCGCCCAAAAAAGAAATGATATATTTTCGCTAAATTTATTAAGATTTTGGATATGGATTTTAAAGAATTTACTTTACAAAAAGACCGTGAGATAAAGGAATATAGTGAATTTATTGAATTTATAAAAATTAGTTATTGTGGCAATAATTTAGAAAAATTACAAGATTTATTATTCAAAAAATTATTGCATTAAAAATATAAATGAAGAAATTTACAATGTAGATTATTATAATTCAAAGTCAAAATCTTAACAATAATAATAAATTGATGAAAAATCTATTTAAAAATATTACGATAAATATATCCATAAAAAGTCTCTAGCTTCCAAAAAAGAAGCAGTGCTTGATATATTTAGATTTATTAGAAAAAATCAATGGATTTTAACATTTTTGTTTTTTGCATTTGGTTGGATTATATTTTTACTTTATCATTTTTTTAACAGTATTGATGTGCCAATTCTTTCACAAAGCGAACTTATTTATGTAACGATTATGACTTCTGCAATTATTTTAATATTTTGTATTTTATTGATATTATTTATTTTTATTTTTGAAAATTAAAAAAGAATGGATATTTTTAAGCATTTTGCTCTTAATAGTTATTTGCTCTTGGAAATTTTCTGATGGATTTAATAATCCTGCTTTGTTTATGTTTATATTTTTAATTCTTTTCTCTTTTCTAATATTTTAGCCTGTATTCACTGATAATGAAACAAGCAAAAAAATGAATATAGCCATATTTTTTCTTGCTCTTACAATATTAATAATCGGCACAATTGGCATTTTTATAAAACCAGCTTATCAAATTTTAAATTTCGGAAATACCCCTTATACTTACATTGAACTTGACAAAAAAGCTAATATACCAAATGGAATTTACAAATATGGTAGTGAGATAATATCTTACGAGAAAGAAATTTTAAATTTTTATGATAAGAACAGAGAAAATCAACAAATCAAAATCTCACAAAATTGCTTTAAATTTATAGATAAAAATGGCTCTATTGATGATATAGACAAATTCTCAAACGAGTGTAAATATACTTTTACAAAAGAGTATAATGATTTTGTTAGAATTTACAATGCCATAGCACTATCTACGCTTGGTAAATCTTATAATATAAAAGCAAGCAATGATACCAAATTTGAAATAAACAAAAAGTTTATAAGAGGCGAAGTTAAAGCTGATTAGTTGGTGCAATTTAGTTGCACCAAACCATATTAAGCAGTAAATTTTGCTAATTTATCAAACTTAATCAAGTAGCCCTATAGAGTGCTTAGCCTCTTTGATTGTTTCAGCAAAATCTACGCCTTTTGTGATGATTTTTGCTACGCCATCTTTGCCTACTTCAATCTCTTTGCCATAGGATACACCCTCATTATCGAAACTACTTGCGATAATAGTTCCACCATTTTTAATAGCTAGTATCATCTTAAAAACTGCCGCTGCTGGTGAAAAATAGGCACTTGTTCCAGTTAGTCTTGTAATCTCTGCCCCACAATCTTTCACCGCTTTTTCATAATCTTTTTTTGCGTTTTCATCAAGCGAATTATCAGGGTAGATAAAGAGCATATTGTCATTGTGAAGACCTAGAATTTTAGGGAATTTCTCAGGCTTTTTGCCAATAAATTTTTCATATAAAATTCTAGCCCTAGCACTATCAAGCTCTCCTGCCATCCCTATGACTTGAGTATCTTTAAATCCGCCAGCATTTTTATAGGCGTAGGTTAGCGTATCCACTGGATTTGTGACGATTATGCTGATAGTATTTTTTGAATATTTTGCCACATTTTGTGCGATTGTAGAGATGATTTTGCCATTTATGCTGATTAGTTCGTCTCTGCTTTGTCCTGCTTTTCTAGTAATGCCAGCAGTCACCACAAAAAGGTCAAAATTTGCTAATTTACTATAATCATTTGTGTGGATTAACTCAGTTTTTTTGCCAAGAATATTTGACATAACCTCTAAATCCTTTGTGCGACCCTCAAGGAAAGTTTCGTTGATATCCACAAGTGCGAGTTTATCGCAAAATCCATCAAGTATTATCATACTAGCTAACGCTGAGCCAATATTTCCACTACCAATTAGTGCTATTTTCATTGTTTTTCTCCTTATTTTTGTGAATTTATCACTTCTTTTAAATGTTCATTGTAAGTTTTGCTAAATTTATGTCCGCCACTTTTTCTATCAAGCATAAAGTATAAATAATCTGTTTTAGCGGGATTTAAAGCAGCTAAAATCGCCTCTTTTGATACGGTGCAGATGGGGGATTTTGGAAGCCCTTCATTTAGATATGTATTGTAGCTTGAGTTATCATCTTTTATCCGTTTTGGTGTGACTTTTGTGTGAGAATATATGCCATAATTTAGTGTTCCATCCATCTGAAGCTTCATATTTTTTGCAAGTCTATTTTCTATCACTGAAGCGACAAGGGGCATTTCATCAATGTTTGCTGCCTCTTTTTGGATGATTGAGGCTTTGATTAAAATCTCTTGCCATTTGGGTGAATTTAGTTCGGTATTTAGATATTTTTTAGCTAAATTATTATGAAATTTAAGCGAAAATTCACCGATTTGTTTGATGGCACTTTTGGCATCTTTGCCTTTTGCAATGCTGTAGGTTTGTGGAATCAAAAATCCCTCATAAAATGGCGAAGTTGCGTTGTATTCGCTCTCAATCTCTTCTAGGCTAACACCATATTTATTGGCTAAGTTTTGCAAAAATATTATAGTGGTTTCGCCAGGAATTAGTGTGATATTTTCCATTATAGGTTTTGCTTTGGTTAGTGCATAAAATAGATCGATTTTGCTTAAATTCTCACTTCCTAAATCTAAATACCCCTCTTTTGGCGTTCCAATTTTGGCTAAGATATAGGGGTCAAATGCAGTTTTGTTTATTTTTTGCTCAGGTAAGTTAGTTATAATTTGTTTGATTGATCCGCTTTGAATATAAATTTCACCTGAAAATTTTGTAGGCGTTGTCAGATCAAAAAGAAAGGCTAACAAAATTATGAATATAATCTCTAAGATAATAACGCTTGTAGTAAATATTTTAACTATCATTTTTGTCCTATTTGCCTGTATTTTTATAGCGTTAAAGCAGGGATTTTATATAGACAAAATCTCAACCAAAGACGCTACTATCACGCAATTATATATAAAATTAGAAAACAAGATCATACTTCACGCTCAAAATGTGACTATTTTGGATGAAAAAGTTCAAAACGAAGCAAAAACAACCGATTCCAAAGCTGCAATAGCTGATATAGTTAGTAATTTTTATCTTTTAGATAAAAATTTTGAAGAGATTTTTATTAGAAATTTGAGTGTTTTTAATAATGAGATTGTTGTTTTATTTAGGGAAAATATCTTTTATGTTGATAGCGATTTGTTAACTATAAATATGATGATTGAAGAAAAAGATGGACTTGTAAATGCTGAAATTTTAGAGCTAAGCTTAAAAGATTTTGATTTGGGTGCGAGTGGAAAAGCTAGACTTGATCTTTTTAGCGAAGAGTATAGTTTTGATGGAGTGATAAACTCGTATGAAATTTCAGGCGAAGTGAGTTTGAGATACGCTCAAAATGAGCTTTATTACTCGCTTAAAAACGCTCACGCCAACTCAATTGATGAGTTTATGGATGAAATTGGCGTTTTAGCAGAGATGGATGATGACACCAAAGAGTGGATAGTTGGCAAAACCTTGGCTAAGGAGTATTTTATCGAAGATCTTAGCGGCAAGATTACTTTTAGTCCGTTTGACTACCACGAAAATGAGATAAAAGGCGCAGCCTTTGCAAGCGATGTGAGTGTGAATTTTGATGAAAATCTTGAGCCGATTTTGGCAAATGAGGCGTATATTGAGCTAAGTAATGGGGATTTGTATATTGAGCCTAGATTTGCAACCTACAAAAACAAAAGCATACTAAACTCAAGTATATATTTAAGAAATATCTTTGAAACTGGCGTTAAAGCTGATATTAAATTTTATACCAATTCACTTTTTGATAGTGAGATTTTAGAAATTTTGCAAAACTATGATATAAATGTCCCTGTGATTCAGCACTCTGGCAAGATGGACGCGGTATTAAATCTAATCATCAAAACAAGCAATGGCGACACCAAAGCGAATGGAGTTTTTAAGATAAGTGACGCGGATTTAAGCATTGCAGGGGCTGATTTTAGATCCAAAAATGCAACAATTGAGCTTGTGGGAAATAAAGTTTTTCTAAAAGATACAAATTTAAAGATGGAGTTTTTTGACGCAAATTTGGATGGCGAGATAGATCTTACAACCTACACTGGTAAATTTGACACAAATTTTAACTCGCTAAATTTAAATCCGGGCAATTTAAACTTGCTAGTAACCAAAAATCTCAAAACCCAAATCACGCTTGATTTTAGCTCAAAAGATACCATTTTGGATTTGAAAAATTTAGGAGTTAAGCTTAACTTTGCCAAAAATCTAAACACAATAGAGATCCCAAAAATAACTAATCTCAAGCCGTATTCACCATTTTTAAAAGAGTATGAGGTTGATGGGGGAAATTTGTTATTAAAAACTAAAGATTTTGAGAACTTTGATATAAGTATAAGAGACGCTAAGCTAAAAACGCCATTTCTCAAAAAAGACTCAACCTCTTATGAAAGCGATGATTTATACATAAATGTAGCCAAAAATCAAACCACGATAAACACCGCAAGTGGCGTGCTATCGGTTAAAATTCCAACCAAAGGAAGTATGGAGGCTACTATCAATGATATTGATTTTGCCATCGATATTTTAGGCGAAAGCGAAAGCGGGGGCTATCCAAACTTAAGCTTTAAAGGGACAAACTCAAGCCTCATTTTTAAGGATGTCAATAGAAAATTTGACTTTTCAAATTACAGTGGCAAAATGGGTGGCAAAACCCTAAATTTCACAGCAAATATCCAAGATAGCACTGTATCGCTAAATATCGCACCAAATATTTTTAAATTTGAAGCAAATGATGTCCCAGATAGCGTTATGAACTCAGTCATCGCTCACAACGCCTTTAAAGGCGGTTTGTTTGACATTAGCATTAGTGGAACTGATACAAGTCATTTTGTGGCAAAAGCCTATATAAAAGACGCATTTTTAGCTGACCTTGTCTCATATCACAATCTTTTGTCATTTATAAACTCTATTCCATCGCTTCTGGTATTTAAAACACCTGATTTTAACGATAGTGGATTTTCTATCAAAAATGGCGTTGTGATGGCTCAAAGGGATGGAAATTTAATAAGTGTAAATGCCATCAGGCTAACTGGCACAAGTGCCGATCTTGGCGGATTTGGCAAGGCAAATTTGGCAACTAAGATGGTAGATTTTGAACTAGAGTTAAAGTATCTTAAAGACGCAACTACTATAATAGACAAAATTCCTATCGTCAATCAGATAATTTTGGGTCGAGATAGGAAAATTTCAACGATAATTGAGGTTAGCGGGACTTACGATAAGCCTAAATTTAAGACAAATGTAGGCTCTGATCTCGCAAGCACCCCATTTAGTATAATCAAAAATATAATCGAACTTCCAGTTTCGTTTTTTGACTAAGGATGATAGATGAAATACAGTCTTGATCACAAAGGAAAAGGCGTAGATGAGTTTAAACAAAATCTACTTTTTTGGCTAACTAGATATGTCAAATACAAGCTTTCAAGTATCTCTAATAAAGAGCTTTTTGACAAAAAGGCTCTAGCGAGCGTGAATTTTAATCTCACAAAAGGAGTTAGTAGCATTGAAGAGCTTGATGGGTTTGTCAAACAAGCCAGAAACGCAGGAATGAGTGGAATAAATACCTATTTTAATCCTCTTAAAAAGATCTATGAAGTGCTATGTTTTTATGAGCTTGAGAGTTTAAAAGAGATCGATGAAGAGCTTCTAAGCGAAGTGTTAGCTAGCACCACAGGAAGTTTAAGCGACGCAACCAAAAAAAACTACCGCATAGCTGTGATAAACTTTTTTGGCTATTTAGACAAGCAAAATGGAAGTGGTGGAAGTAGTCACAACTTTGGGATTGAGCTTAAAAATTGGGGTGGAATTAGTGGCTATAGCGGCACAAAGTTGCCTGAATATATGAGTGAAGAAGAGCTTTTGGTGTTTTTAAAGGCGGTAAATGAGGTCCAGTTTAAAACCAACACCCACCGCAATAAACTCATCATCAAAATCATAATCTACACAGGAATTCGCGTTAGTGAAGCTCTAAACCTAAAGCACAAAGATTTGCAAATTGATGGGGATGTTTATGTGATAAGAATTCGTGGCAAAGGCAATAAATACCGCATTGTAATGATAAAAAGGCATCTTATAGATGAGGATTTGTCAAATTTAGAGACAAATTATCTCAACAAAGATGGCTATCTTTTTGTTAATAAAAAGGGCACAAAACTTACTCAAGCCTATGTGAGCCGTTTGGTCGAGCAGATTTTGTTTAAAAATGGCATTCGCAAAGAAAAAAACGGCGCTCATATGCTTCGCCACACCTTTGCAACTATGCTTTATAAAAAGCAAAAAGATCTGGTTTTGGTCCAAGAAGCCCTAGGCCACGCTAGCTTAAATACAAGTAGAATTTACACACATTTTGATAATGAAAGGCTAAAAAAAGTAGCCGATATAGCTGAAGAGTTATCTGAAAGCTAGAAGTTTAAAGCTGAAATTTCAGCTAAATTGTATTAAATTATATGGTGATATAAAACAGAAGTTATTACACTTTAATCATAAAAACTATATAATCACACTTTTGAAAGGTTAAAATGATATTTGAAAATCAGCCCCATCAGCAAGATTGTATCAAAAATATAATCCAAGTTTTAAGAAATTTTGACTTTGAAACTCACGCAAATTTAGACTACTCTTTAGATGAGTTTTACAAAACAAACAAAGCCTTAAATTTCGGCAAAAGTGGTGGTAAAAATTTAGATATTTTGATGGAGACAGGCACAGGCAAAACCTTTGTCTATATCAACGCTATTTTTGAGATAAACAGAGTTTATAATCAAAACAAATTTATCATTTTTGTCCCTAGAAAGGCGATTTTAGAAAGCGTTAAGCAAAATTTAAAGCTTACAAAAGAGTATTTTTACAATATCTACAAAAAACACCTTTTCATCTATGAATATAAAGACGAAAAGAGCTTAAATGGTATCATCTCACACTTCATCGGCAACGAAAAAGAACTAAGCGTTTTGCTTCTTACAAGTAGCGCAATCAATAAAAAAGACAATATCCTAAACAAACCAAAAGAGAGCCTTTTTAACCAAGGTAGCGTTTTAGAAAACATAGCTAGTCTTAAACCCATCTCATTTATCGATGAACCACACCTTTTAAAGGGTGATAAATTTAAAAGCTATTTTTCAAAGATTAACTCTCTTTACTTTAGATTTGGGGCTACTTTTCCAAGTGGAGAAGATAAACTGTCAAATCTCATCTACTCTCTTGATAGCATTAGTGCTTTTAAAAGCTATTTAGTTAAGCAAATTTCAGTTCACACCATCATAGATAGCGATTTTGAGCCTATTTTAAAAGATATCCAAAACCAAACTTGTAAATTTGACTACTACTTAGATGGTATAAAATATAGCACCTTTGTAAAAAAAGACGATGACTTAGGAGAGAAGTTGCACTATCCAAACCTAAGTGGAGTTACGATAAATAGTATAAAAAATAAAAAACTCTACCTAAGCAACTCTCAAACCATAGAACTCACCACTTCTTACACCCTAAGCAAAGCTCAAATTTCAACTCTTCTAAGCAAAGCTATTGACCTGCATTTTGAGAAAGAAAAGAGACTTTTTAAGCAAAATATCAAGGCTTTAACTCTCTTTTTTATCCCAAATGTTAGTGACTTTAGGGGCGAAGATCCATTTATCAAAAATGAATTTAGTAAAATTTACATAGCAAAAAGAGCTGAAATTTTAAAAGATAAAAGCTTAGATAAAGATTATAGAGCCTTTTTAGAAAAAGATTTTGACAAAGATGGAAAATTAGCTGTGATGAATGGCTACTTTAGTGGCGATAGTAAAGCCAAAGGTAGCGTTGAAGATAAAGAAGCTGATGATATCAGGCTTATTTTAGAGAAAAAAGAGGAGCTTTTAAGCTTTAAAACTCAGCTTAGATTTATATTTAGCGTTTGGGCGTTACAAGAAGGATGGGATAATCCAAATGTCTTTACCCTAGTCAAACTTGCAAGTTCAAGTTCTGAGACTACCAAGCGTCAGCAAGTTGGTCGTGGTTTAAGACTAGCTGTAAATGAGTATGGCAAAAGGCTCTCTTTTAACTCAAATGATAGCGAGTTTTACTCTATCAACGCCCTAGATGTAGTTATCAATGCAAAAGAGAGTGATTTTATAGAAAACTTACAAGCTGAGATTGATGGAGCAAGTTTAAGCTTTAATGAAAAGACCTTAAATACCACTGTCCTTAAAAGCATCGTAAAGCTAAATGAAAGAGAGATATCAAGACTTCTTATCCATTTAGAAGATGAAAATTTCATCTATTTTGATGAAGAGAGTGAAGTTTATACCATACTAAAACCACTTAATGAAATTTGTAAAAATGATGAAAAAACAAAAGAACTTCTAGGGGATAAATTTGAAAACTTCATCACATTTATCACCCCTAGCCAAAACAAAAACGACCAGATCATCAACGCAAATAAAAGCTCAAAAACAGCCAAAATCAAGAAAAATCTAGCCCTAGAGTTTAAAGAGCTTTGGAAAAGTATCAACCAAACTTCAACCATTATCTACAAAGATATAGACGATGACACCCTAGCTAGTGAAGTGGCACAAAGCTTTGATAAATGCAGTGTTGAACGCATAAAAGTTACTTCTAAAAAAGAGACTTTTGATATAAAAAGTGGTAAAATCATCAAAAACGAAAGCGAGTTTATAAAAGATAGCGAACTAG
>JALFKC010000083.1 GCA_022775765.1 Campylobacter sp.
GATGGTTTGGTTGATTATGGAGCCAAAGAGCATTACAGAGTAAAACATTGTAAGAGTGAATTTGCTAATAAGTAAAAACCATATAAATGGAGTTGAGAATTTTTGGGAATATTGTAAATTAAGATTAAGTAAATTCAAAAGGTATAAAAAGAGATAATTTTATATCACATTTAAAAGAGTGTGAGTTTGGGTATTATATCAATAAAGATGACAAAGATTTATATCAAATTCTATTAAAACCGATAAGAGAAAATACGCTTAAGTTGTCTTGAGGCTTATCTTTTTATATTATTAAACGATATAATTATTGTAATTTTAAAAAAAAAGGATGCGTTATGGAAATGTATTCTTATTAACTAAACGAAGAGAATATTTTTGTAATAAAAAACGACCTTGAAAATAGTGCCGATCTTTATCTAAACAGTGATATTTTACTTGGAAATTTTGCAAATATACAAGATGTTTGCGACGCAGTCAAAAACTCACAAACAGGCTTGAAAAAATGGGATGATACAATCCACGCAAATCCTATAAATTTAAAAGAGTAGAAAACTTTGAGTGATTTTTGCCTAAATTTAGACTGTTAAATTTAGGCATTTATTCAGCAAAAAGTTAAATTTACAAACTTTTTGCCAAAATTTCAGTTAAATTTTTGGCAAATGAGTTGGTGTCTTTTATCTCTATTCCATCTTGAATTTTAGCGATATCAAGAAGCAAGTGCGACACGCTATTTATGTCATCTTTTTGAAGTAGTTTTTGAATGATTGCGTGGTTTTTGTTGATAGCTAAAATCGGTTTAATTTCAGGTATATTTTGTCCCATTTGTCTTAGAATTTGTTGAGTTGCAAAGTCTGGGTCGTTTTTGTCAAAAACCAAGCACGCAGCAAAATTTGTGAGTTTATCAGTAAATTTAGCCTCTTTTATCTCATCTTTTAGAGCGTCTTTTAGCTTTGCGATAAAGGCTTTTTCACTATCAGTTTGAGTTATATTTTCGTTTTCATCGCTTAGTTGAGATACAGCCTTAATTGGCACTCCGCTATATTCCATTGCCATTGGCATAACAATTGCGTCTATCTCATCATCGCAAATTATCACTTCTGTGCCATTTTGATTGAACTTTTCAAGCATTGGTGAGTTTTTGATAGTCTCATAGTTTTTGCCTGTGATAAAATAGATCTCTTTTTGGCTTTGGGGCATATTTTGTTTGTATTCATCAAGTGAGATTTTCTCATCTTTGAGATTTGATTTAAACAAGCAGAGTTTTAGTATATTTTCTTTTTCGCTATTAAATCCATAAAGTCCCTCTTTTAAAACCTTACCAAAAAGTCCAAAGAATTTCTCATATTTTTCTTTGTCTGAAGTTTTTAATTTTTCAAGTTCGCTTAGTATTTTTTTGACGCTTTGTTCTTTTACTAATCGCATTATAGCGTTATCTTGCAGAATTTCTCGGCTTACATTTAGTGGCAGATCCTCTACATCTATTATTCCCCTTACAAATCTTAGATATGATGGAAGTAGCTCTTTTTCATCATCTGTGATAAAGACTCTTTTTACATATAATTTTACTCCGCTTTGATAATCAGCCCTGTATAAATCAAACGGCTCAACGCTTGGAATATAAAATAAAGTTGTGTATTCTACCTTGCCTTCAGCTTTGGTGTGTATATAAAAAAGTGGAGAGTTGCTATCGTGGCTGATTTGTTTATAAAACTCTTCGTAATCGCTAGCTTTTAGGCTAGATTTTGGCATTTGCCAAAGTGCACTAGCACGGTTGATTTGGGAATTTGTGGTAGTTTCTTTGCCATCTTTGTCAAACTCGCTTTTATCCATAAATATCGGGTATGGAATGTGGTTTGAGTATTTTTTGATGATACTTTCTATGCGGTATTCGTTTAAAAACTCATCATCTTTCATATGAAGCGTGATTATGGTGCCAAAATCATCTTTTTGAGACCTTTCTATGCTAAAACTGCTCGCGTCACTGCTCCATACAAACACCTCATCACTTAGTGGCTTTTTGCTTAATACTTCGATTTTGTCAGCAACCATAAATGCCGAGTAAAATCCAACACCAAATTGACCGATGAGATTTGAGTCTTTTTTGTGATCGCCACTTAGATTTTTGATGAAATTTTTGGTGCCACTTTTGGCTATGGTGCCAAGGTTTTGGATAAGTTCATCTTTGTTCATACCGATACCATTGTCGCTAATGCTTAAGGTTTTTGCCTCTTTATTAAGCTTGATATCTATTTTTGGTGTGAATGATAGGGTTTTGTAATCTTCATCGGTTATGGTTAGGTAGTGTAGTTTATCAAGTGCGTCACTTGCATTTGAGATGAGCTCTCTTAAAAATATCTCTTTGTTTGAGTAAAGTGAGTGTATCATAAGAGAGAGTAGGTCATTTACCTCTGTTTGAAATTCAAATTTTTCCATTTTGATCTCCTGTATTAAAATTAGCAGAGTATAGCATAAAGTGCTTAAAATTTAGCTAACATAATACAAATTTAGCACAAAACTTGATATAAATACTATCAAGGTTAAATTAAATTGCAAAATTAACTTAAAATTTTCAAAGCGAGCCACATACCAAATAGCCCAAAAAGCAGTGAGCCAATGGTGTGAATGGCGATCAAAATTCCTAAATTTAGCAGTTTTTCATTCTCTAAAAAATAGATCATTTCAAGCGTAAAAGAGCTAAATGTAGTAAGACCACCCAAAAATCCAACTATCAAAAATGGCCTTAAGTTTTGAAACACTTCTACTTGCAAGATAAGAGTGCTTATAATTCCAGCCAAAAAAGCACCAAGCAGATTTGCACTAAGGGTTCCAAGATTAAAAATAAACCCAAATTTATCAAAAAATAGCGTAAAAGCAAACCGAAGAAGTGCTCCAAATCCAGCCCCTACAAAGACTAAAATTATATTTAAAGTTATAGGCATATTTTAGGCTTTGCGGGCTGTTTGTTTAGTTTCATTTGATTATATCTTCTTTTTTGATCCAACCGATTTTGCCACCATCCAAAAGAATTTTGTAATAATCACTATGTTCGTTTAAAATTTCAGCCCTTTGATTTGGTGGTGTAATAAAAAATATGGTTGAGCTCTCAATCGGAAGTATCCTAACTCGCGTATTTTCTTTGATTTTAACCTCTTCATACGATGAATTGTTATAGAATAAAAATCCACCAAGAAGCACTGCAAATATCAGTGGCGTGGTATTTCTAAACGCTAGAAACATTACTATAAAAGTTGCCATCACAGCAATTATGGCTAAATTTAAGTATAGTTTAAATGGACTCTCTTTAGGATTTAGTTCGCTTTGAGTGCTTAGGGTTTGGTCTTGAGCTCTAATTGTTAGATTGATATCTTCAAATTTTTTGGTTAAAAGGCTATAGTAGCTAAAATTTAGCTCCTTCATACTCTTATCAATCACAGCAAAATAATACCCACTTTGTCTATTTTCTGTCCCTTTTAGTGAATCAACGCCTTGCTTGATAACTGATGGATTGTCGATATAAAACGAGCTAAGTGAGCCATTTTCGCTAGCTAGTTCAAGGGTTAAAATATTTGAGGCTTCATCAAAATTTGAAGCTTTATTGCTTCTAACTCTTAGCCTATCAGCCACTATGTGAGCGTAGTTTTTAGAAGCGTTTAAACTCTCAAGCTTTGGCATAGGAAAAATTATACTATTTTTTTGGAAAAACTCACCGTTTCTATCCATTGAAACTGAGATATTTGAGATTTTGGCGTCCTTGCTTTTAGCAATGAACCAAAGCCTAGTTTGATACACTCCAGCTGTAACCTTTACCCACGATATGTTGCTCGAATTAAGTAGCTCAATATCGTCATTTTTGTTGATAGTTAGACTGATATCAACATTTATATCTTGTTGGATATTTGCATTTAGTGTAGCGGTAAAAATTTGATCCAAATACACGCTTTTTGGGACATTTGACAGGGTTAATAAAAGCTTTGTTCTCGTAACACTATCAATTAGCTGAGAATCATCTATTTTTAAGTTTTCCTCTTCATTTGGGGCTAAATTTTTAAGTTCATCAATGATGGGATCTTCGCTTGGTGTAACTCTTTTGGGTGGTGTGATAGCATTTTGGCTTTGTGGTCTAAGATTTGCAAGATCTTCAAGCGAAATTTCTTCAGCCACCAAAAAAGCACAAAGTGCCAAAATCAAAGCGATAAATCTCAAGCGAGAAATCCTTGTAGCATTTTTAGACCATCATCGCCACCTATTAGCTTTTCACACGCTCTTTCTGGATGTGGCATAAGGCCAAATACATTTTTTTGTGTGTTGCAAATTCCTGCGATATCCATAGCTGAGCCGTTTGGATTAGACGAGTTTCCTAATTCATCACTGTAGGTTAATAAGACTTGATCGTTATCAAACAACCTTTTTATAGTATCTTCATCCGCGTAGTAGTTGCCTTCACCGTGAGCGATAGGGATTTTGATAATATCGTTTTTTTGAAATTTATTCAAAAACGCATTGTTATTTGCGATGACTTTTAGATAGTGAAATTTAGCTATAAAGTTCAAACTTAGATTTTTATTCATAGCCCCATCAAGTAAATTTAGCTCCAAAAGCATTTGAAAGCCGTTGCAAATTCCAAGAATATTTGTGCCTTTTTTCGCGTGACGCAAAACCTCACTCATTGCAGGTGAAAACTTAGCAATAGCCGCAGTTCTTAGATAATCCCCATGACTAAAACCACCTGGCAAAACTATCAAATCGGCTTCAATTTTGTTCTCTTTATGCCAAACTATGCTGGTATCAAATCCTAGCTTGTCAAGGGCGTATTTGGTATCTCGTTCTGAGTTGGTTCCAGGAAAATTGATTATGACTGCTTTCATAAAACTATCTCATAATCTTCAATTACAGTGTTAGCAAGCAGATCTTCGCACATTTTGGTAACTTCGGCTTTAGCTTTATCTTTGTCGTTCTCATCAAGTTCAAAAACTATCTGTTTACCTATGCGAACATTATCAGCCTTGTAACCAAGCGAACTTAGTGCGTTTTGCGTAGCCTTGCCAGCGGGGTCAAGGACCCCATTTTTTAGTTTAATATTGACAACTATTCTCATAATTTACCTTGAATTCTTCTCAAAACTTCTTCATATGCGACTTTTACATTGCCAAGATTTTGTCTAAATACATCTTTGTCAAGTTTTTGGTTAGTGTTTGCGTCCCAAAATCTGCAACTATCAGGGCTTATCTCATCGGCTAAAACGATATTGCCATCGTTATCAACGCCAAATTCAATCTTAAAATCAATAAGTCTTAGCTCTCTTTCTTCAAAAAATTTCACCAAAATTCTATTAATATCGCGTGCGATATGTTTGATTCTCTCAAGGTCATTTTCGCTTCTAACTGCATTTAGTAGTAGGCAGTGCTCATCATTGATGATAGGATCGCCCAAATCATCGTTTTTGTAGCAAAGTTCAACCAAAGCAAATGGTAGCACGGTGCCATCTTTAACCCCAAGCCTTTTTGTAAGTGAGCCAGTAGCTACATTTCTAACGATCACCTCAAGTGGCACCATTTGGCATTTTTTGACGATTTGATTAGTGTCATCGATAGTTTTAACTAGTGCTGTTGGAATGCCTTTTTCTTCTAATAGATTAAAAATTTGAGTGCTTATTTTGCAATTTAGAGCACCTTTTCCAGCTTCTTTTGCCTTTTTCTCGCCGTTAAACGCAGTCAGATCATCTTTAAACTCGCAAATAAGAAGATTTTCATCCTCTTTTACGCTCCACATTTTTTTACCTTTACCCTCATAAAGCATCTTATCTTTAGTTGCTTGCATAGTTTTCTCCTTATTTAGTAAGATTGAGTATTTTTATTGTATCAATTGCTGATTTTAGTTGGATATCATTTTGAATATCTTCACTTGTAATAAGCGTCTTGCTTATATTGTTATCGCTAATATTGCCATCTATGGCGTTATTTTTACTAATGGTTTTGCTTAAATTTGTAGCGTTATTGTCGTTTAATTTTTCAAGTTCGCCCTCAAGGTGCTTTTTAAGATCAGCCTCTCTTAGTGTAAATTGTGAAAACTCATTTTGAGGCACCTTGCCTGGATGAACGATTAGATCAGGCTTTAATCCAACCGCTTGAATTGTTCTACCACTTGGCAAATAATACTTAGCAATTGTAAGCCTTAGAGCCTCTTTGCCATCTTGATCTATTGGCAAAATCACCTGCACGCTGCCTTTGCCAAAGGTATTTTCACCTATCAAAACTGCCCTTTTTAGATCTTGCAATGCCCCACTTACAATCTCACTTGCACTTGCACTTCCGCCATTTATCAAAACAACAAGTGGCAAATTTGTAACTTTCGCATCTTTTTTGGCGTCATAAACTACATCATCTTTTGGATCGCGCCCCTTTTGAGAGACAATTGTGCCTTTTGAAACAAATAAATTTGTTAGTCCAATGGCTTGATCTAAAAGTCCGCCGGGATTATTTCTAAGATCTAGAATTATCCCTTTGGTAGCGTTGTTTTCACTCTCAAATTTTTTGATAAATTTGCTAGCTTCATCGGTTACTTTTTGGTCAAAATTTGTAACTCTTAGATACAAAATTCCCTCATTTTCTACATTTTTGGCATAAACTGAATCTACTTTAATAATATCGCGGATGATATCTATATCAAATGGCTTTGGCTCGCCCTGTCTTACTATTGTAATGCTTACTGGAGTTCCTTTTTCGCCTCTCATTTTATTTACAGCTTCATCAAGAGTTATTCCTAGGGTTGCGTTGCCATCTATTCTAAGAATTACATCATTTGCTTTTACACCTGCTTTATCGGCTGGAGTGCCTTCAATCGGTGCGATTACTGTTAGAGCACCATCTTTCATCCCAACTGTGATACCAAGCCCACCAAATTCACCCTGAGTTTGGATTTTGGTCTCGTTGTAAGATTTTTGATCCATAAAGCTTGAGTGTGCGTCAAGATTTGTTAAAAGTCCAGCGATAGATTTATCAACTATTTCAGAAAGTTTTAAGTCATCAACATAATAGTTTTCTACTATTCCTATGATTTTGGTTAGTTTTGCTAGTGAATCAAGCCTTGAAATTTCATCTTTTGTGCTGTCTGTGCCTCTAGCTTGTAGGGTTGGGCTAACAAAAATAGACATAACAACAACAAATAAAAAGCCAAATATGAAAGGAATTTTCTGTGTTTTCAATAAAATCTCCATAAATTTAAAATAGCTCAAATTTTAATCATTTTAAATAAAAATAAGATAAATATTACTATAAAAAATACTTAAAATATAGTTTTTTGTTAAAAAATGAGTTTTGATAGTGATATTAAACTATATTTTAGATAAAATCAAAATAAAAAAAAGGAGAAAAAAAATGGCAAATATATTTGAATCATTAACTTCAAAAATGCAAGAGGCGGTGCAAAATGCAGTTTCACTAGCTATCTATAGCAAAAATCCGCAAGTTGAACCATTGCATTTTTTGTGGAATTTAGTAGTTGACAGCGGCTCTATTTTGAACCAAATTTTTAACAAACTTGGCATATCAAAACAAGCTGTAGAACTTGAGATAAAAAGCAAAATCTCAAGCCTGCCAACTTCATCAAATGTCACAAAAGATAGCATTAAGCTTTCAAATGAATTTATCAATTCACTTGAAAATGCTAGAGCTTTGATGGTTAGCTTAGGGGATGAGTTTGTCGCGGTGGATACTTGGTTAGTGGCAAATTTAAATGAGCCAAATATTAAAGAAATTTTAGTCAAATTTATAGATTTGAGTGAGCTAAAAAAAGAGCTAGAAGCTCTAAGAGCAGGGCAAAAAATCTCAAGCCAAACAGCTGATGAAACTGCAAATGCTTTGGCTAAATTTGGTATTGATTTAACTGCCAAAGCTATCAAAAACGAGCTTGATCCAGTTATTGGAAGAGATGAAGAGATCCAAAGAATGATGCAAATTCTAATTCGAAAAACCAAAAACAACCCTATACTTCTTGGCGAGCCGGGCGTAGGTAAAACCGCTTTGGTTGAGGGGTTAGCTCACAGAATTGCTAAAAAAGAGGTTCCAACAAGCCTTCAAAACAAAAGAGTGATTTCGCTTGATATGAGTGCATTAATCGCAGGGGCAAAATATCGTGGTGAGTTTGAAGATAGACTAAAAGCAGTCATTGATGAGGTGAAAAAAGCAGGAAATATTATACTTTTTATAGATGAAATTCACACTATTGTAGGAGCTGGAGCGAGTGAAGGGAGTATGGACGCAGCAAATATCTTAAAGCCTGCATTATCGCGTGGCGAACTTCACACAATTGGTGCTACAACCCTTAAAGAATACAGAAAATATTTTGAAAAAGACGCAGCATTACAACGCCGTTTTCAGCCTGTAAATGTGGCTGAGCCAACCGTGAATGAAGCGGTGCAAATTTTGCGTGGAATCAAAGATAGACTTGAAGTTCATCATAATGTAACTATCACAGATAGTGCTTTGGTTGCTGCGGCAAAACTAAGCCATAGATATATAAGTGGTAGATTTTTGCCTGATAAAGCGATTGATCTTATAGATGAAGCTGCGGCTGAGCTTAAGATGCAAATAGAGAGTGAGCCATTTGAACTTTTAAAGGTTAAAAGAGAGATAACTACCCTTGAGGTTGAAAAAGAAGCTCTAAAGATGGAGGGTAAAGATACTGCTAGAATAGGTGAAATTGACAAAGAATTGGCTGATTTAAACGAGCAAAAAAACTCACTCAATGCTAAATTTGAAAATGAAAAATCTGTATTTAATGAGATCAGTGAGACCAAAAAACAGATAGATAATCTTAAAAATGAAGCTTTAATAGCAAGTAGAAATGCCGATTACGCAGGGGCTGCAAAAATTACTCACGGCGAGATTCCAAAGCTAAATGAAAAAATTGAAGAGCTTGAGAAAAGATGGGATGAGATGAGCAGAGCGGGAACCCTTCTTAAAAATGAAGTTGATGAGGATTTGGTAGCTGAAATTTTAAGCAAATGGACAGGAATTAGCGTCTCAAAAATGCTAACTACTGAAAAAGAGAGATACCTTAAGATTGAAGAGCACTTAAAAGAGAGTGTAATTGGTCAAGATGAGGCCATAAGGGCACTTTCAAGGGCGATTAAACGCAACAAAGCTGGGCTTAGTAGCCCAAATAGACCAATAGGAAGCTTTTTGTTTTTAGGACCAACAGGCGTGGGTAAAACCCAGTCGGCTAAGGCTTTGGCGGAGTTTTTGTTTGATGATGAAAAGGCGATGATTCGTTTTGATATGAGTGAATATATGGAAAAGCATAGTGTCTCAAGGCTACTTGGTGCACCTCCTGGATATGTGGGATATGATGAAGGGGGCCAACTTAGCGAGGCAGTTAAAAGAAGACCGTATTCGGTGCTACTTTTTGATGAGATAGAAAAGGCTCACAAGGATGTATTTAATATACTTTTAGCGATTTTGGACGATGGTAGAGCTACTGATAATAAAGGCGTGGTGGTGGATTTTAAAAACACTATCATAATTTTAACCTCAAATATCGCTTCAAATTTCATCTCAAGATTAAGTGGTGATGAACGAGACAAGGCTGTAAAAAATGAGCTCAAAAACTACTTTAAGCCTGAGTTTTTAAACCGTCTTGATGATATCATAATCTTTAATCCTTTGGGCAAAGATGAGATCACCAAAATAGTAAGAATAATGTTTAAAGAGTTAGAAATTACTCTTAAAAATAGAGATATAACAGCTACTTTGAGCGACAGTGCAGTTAGCTTGATAGCTGAGGCCGGGTTTGATAGTGAGTTTGGGGCTAGACCGCTAAGAAGAGCTATGTATGAACTAGTCGAAGATGAACTAGCCGAAGCGATACTAAAAGATGAGATAAAAAGTGGTGATAGCGTAGTGATTGATGCAGTAGATGGCAAGATTGTGATTAAAAAAGCTTGATGATATGATAATTTTTTAGATCAAATTTGGCTGAATTTATTCAGCCAAATTTTACTCGCAGATTTTTTCATAAATTAGTAACTACAGGTAATTTAGTTTAATATTTATTATATTAAATTATTTAGATAGCATTTGAATAAATTTAAAAGTAGCCATTTTTAGACAATACCTACTAAAGCTGTCACATTTGCTGAGAAGTTTAACGCTGTGTTTTACTTGTCACAAAATTTACATACTTTAATAAGATTTTAGTAAAATTCATAAATAATAACACTTTTTTAAAATTTATGTTATAATTACAAAGTTAATTTGATTTTACTAAATTTGAAAGGAAAAATATGAAAATTTTACAACTTATAATGTTTAGCATTTTAATGCTAGGGATAAACCTATATGCTAAAAGTGACACTATAGTTATCGGTGTTGAGAACGAAACTGCAAGGATTAATCCACTATTTGATGAAGACCACGATAGTGCTTTGGATTTTGTTTATAGTGGGCTTGTTAAATTTGATGAAAATATGCAAATAGCCCCTGATTTAGCCCTTAGCTGGGAAATTAGTGATGATAAGAAAACTTATAAATTTACCCTTAGAGATGACGCGTTTTGGCACGATGGAGAGAAATTTAGTGCAAAAGACGCTGAATTTACGCTTAAAACTGCGATGAGTGATGAGTTAAATGCACCTGCAAAAGCGAATTTTGAACTAATTGATGAGATAAAAGTCATAGATGATACTCATATAGAAATATCACTTAAAACACCATTTGAGCCGTTTTTGGCAACTTTGAATATGGGAATGCTTCCTAAACATTTGCTTGAAAATGAAAATATTAGCACGACAAATTTCAATAATGCCCCAGTTGGAACTGGCCCATATAAGCTTGATGAGTGGAAAAAGGGGCAGTATCTTAAATTCAGTGCATTTGATAAATATTATGGCACTACCCCTAAAACTCAAAATATCTATTTGAAATTTATCCCTGATTTTAGCGTAGCAGCAATACAACTTCAAAAAGGTGAGATTGACGCGACTTTGATTTCGCCAGCAATGGTTGAAAATATACAAAAAAATAACAATATTAAAATTCTAAAAGAGAGTAGTGCAGATTATAGAGCTTTGATGTTTAATATGAAAAATGAGATTTTCCAAGACAAAAATGTTCGCATAGCTATCAATTACGCAATAGACAAAAATCTAATTGTTGAGGCACTTATTCACGGATATGGAAGCGTAGCAAATGGTCCAATAGATAGAGACTGGGCTAATGATGAGAGTATTAAAGGCTTTGAGTTTGACCCTAAAAAGGCTGAAAATATTTTGCAAAATGCAGGATATAGCAAAGACAAAGATGGAATTTATCAAAAAGATGGCAAAAAATTAGAATTTGATATCTATACATTTAACACTGATCCGCTAAGAGTGGCAATTGCTAATGCAATTTCAAGTGATTTAGCCAAAATCGGCATAAAAGCCACCCCTTATTCAAAGCCACACGGAAGTTTTGAGATTAGTGAGGTTGATACATTTATACTTGGATGGGGAAGCCCATTTGACCCAGACCTTCACACCTATAGAGTTTTTGGAAGCTCATCTGATAGCGATATAAATGAAGGTGGATGGAACTATAGTCACTACAGCGATAATGCGGTAGATGAGGCACTCAAAAACGCTAGAAGTGCTTTAACCAAGAGCGAGCGAAAAGAGTGGTATAGTAAATTTTTGCAAGCATTAAATGAAAACCCACCATTTGTTTTTGTGGCGTATTTGGATTTTCCTTTGGCATACAGTGCTAAGATTTCAGGAATCAAACCTCATGTCCTAGGACATCACGGTGCAGGATTTGCGTGGAATGTCTCTGAATGGGAAAAAGAGTAAGTTGGAACTTTTTAAGAGGTTTTGTTGGACGCTTTTTTCACTGCTGCTTTTTAGCGTAGTGTTATTTTTTATGATTTATACGATGCCCTCAGATATCACCTCTTCTATTTTTGCAAGACCTGAGGGCGTAAGCCCTATGCTAAAAGCAAAAATTGAGAGCGAACTTGGCCTTGATAGGCCGTTTTTGGTGCAGTATTTAGCGTGGCTAAAAGGGGTGATGAGTGGTGATTTTGGCACTTCGCTTATTGATGGCAGAGATGTTTGGGAGATAGTTAGCCAAAGATTTGCAAATAGCATAGTTTTGAATGGACTAAATTTGCTTTTGACATTTGTAGTTAGCCTTGCTTTGGGCGTGATTAGTGCAATTTATGCTGATAAATTTATAGATGGGGCAGTATCATTTGTCTCATTTGGATTTTTTTGTATGCCATCTTTTTGGGTTGGCGTGATGGCGATTTTGGTGTTTTCGCTTGAGTTTGGTTGGTTTCCTACTTCTGGGCTTAATGCTTTGGGAGATGAGAGCTTTGTTGGGAGACTAAACCACCTTGTTTTGCCGCTTTTAGTACTTTTTATAACACATCTTGGAATTTACATTAGAATAGTTAGAAGTAGTTTTTTGTCAAATTTAAATGAAGAGTTTGTGCTTGCGATGATGGCTAGAGGAATTAATAAATTTCAAATTTACAAAGTTGTATTAAAGCACTCGCTAACGCCTATAATCAGCTATTTTGGTACCACTTTTGCTAGCTTGATAACTGGGTCATATGTGATTGAGAGAGTTTTTTCATATCCTGGGCTTGGGGATTTGGTAGTTGGGGCGATTTTAAGCAAAGACTATCCAGTGATAATGTGCGTGGTGCTAATTACTAGCATTTTTGCGGTATTTGGCAACTTTTTAGCTAGCGTAATTTGTGCGTTTATCAATAGGGGTAGGGCGTGAAAAAAGCTCTTTTTGCCATTTCACTTTGCATTTTGGTTGTGGCTTTAATAGTGGCTATTTGGGCTTGTTTTAGTGGTATAAATATCGAAGCAAGCGATCTTAGAAATATGATGAAACCTCCAAGCAATGAGCACTATTTTGGGACTGATATGCTTGGGCGAGATGTTTTTTTACGCATAATTTTTGGACTTAGAGTTTCATTGATAGTTGGATTTTTTAGTGCGTTTTTTGGCTGTTTAATAGGTGTAATATACGCACTTTTTGTGCTAATTAGCCCTAAGTTTGTGGCTGGGGTTTTAGCCAAAATCAATGACTTTTTTCTATCACTCCCAACGATACTTTTTGTAATGTTTTTCTGTGCAATTTTTAAAGCGTCAATTCTTAGTGTTATTATTATAATCTCATTAACTTCGTGGATGCAAACAGCCAAAGTGATGAAAGATGAATTTACCAAAATATCAAAAATGAGCTTTATTGATACGGCTATTATTTTAGGTGCGTCAAAAATTTCGCTGATTTTTAGAGAGATTTTGCCAAACTGCATAAATATATTATTAGTGCTATTTAGCGTGAGTTTTGCTCACGCGATATCAACTGAGGCGGTGCTTAGTTTTTTTGGGCTTGGCATACCGCTAACCACGCCAAGCCTAGGCAATATGCTAAATAACGCAGTTGAAGCTTCGCTTCTTGGATTGTGGTGGGTTGTGTTTTTCCCGGGATTTACGCTCTTTGTGGTGGTGATGGCGTTGCTGATTATAAGCGATTATTTGGGATTTAAAAGATGATAGATATAGTAAATTTTAGTCTATTTTATCAAAATAAAGAGCTCTTAAAAAATATAAATCTGCAAATTTCCACCCCACAAAATATCGGAATTATCGGTAGAAGTGGAAGTGGAAAGTCGCTTTTTGCAAAGAGTTTAATTGGACTTTTTGATGATAAATTTAGCCCCAAAGCGGATAAATTTAGCGTTTTAGGTAGTGATATTTTAAGTTTTAAACAAGATAAGTTAAGAAATTTTAGAAGAAAAGTGGGACTACTTTTTCAAAACGCTACTGCCAGTTTTCCACCACTTTATAACTTTGGTGATATATTTTTGATGAGTTTGAGAGAGATTTTTGGTGGTGATATTAAAACGGTTAAGGAAGTCTCTTTTAGGGCGTTAAAGATGGTTGGATTAGATGATTTAAATCTCATTTGGCATAAATTTCCATATCAAATCTCAAGTGGAATGGCAAGTAGAGTTCAACTCGCTTTGGGGCTGTGTTTTGAACCAAAATTACTAATTTGCGATGAGATTACAAGTGGGCTTGACGCGGTAAATAAATCCTTGGTGGTTAGCATTTTAAAGGGCATTAAAACACCCAAAATTATCATCACACACGAACCCCAAATTGTGGCAAATTTGGCAAATTTTGTGATAGTCTTTGATAATGGCAAGATAGTAGAACAAAATAGCACTATTGAGATCTTTAAACACCCTCAAAATTTACTCACAAAAGAGATTTTAAATGTCTGATGAAATTTTAAAAGTTGAAAATTTAAGCAAGAATTTTTGGATAAAAGAGCATATTTTATCAAAAAAATATTCGGTTAATGTGCTAAAAGATATAAGCTTTAGCTTAAAACTGTCTCAAACTTTGGCAATTCTTGGTAGTAGTGGAAGTGGCAAAAGCACTCTAGCAAAGCTAATATCTATGCTTGATAAGCCAAGTAATGGCAAAATTTGGCTATTTGGCAAGGATAGTACCACTCTTTTACCGCAAGAGATTAAAGGGATGAGAAAAGATATTCAGATGATATTTCAAAATCAAATCTTAGCTTTTAACCCCAAAAAGAGTGTTAAAGCTCATTTTAAGGATGTGATAAGAAATTTTGATTTGAAATTTAGTGCTAATGAACTTGAGAATTTGCTTAAAAGAGTTGGGCTTGACAAGAGTGTGATAAATAAATTTCCACGCGAATTAAGTGGTGGAATGGCGACCAAAGTTAGCATAGCAAGGGCTTTGATGGTGCGTCCAAGGCTGCTAATTTGTGATGAGATTACAAGTGGGCTTGATTTTATTAGCCAAAAAATGGTGCTAAATTTACTAAAAGATATTAAAAATAGCAGTGATATTGCGTTTATTTTCATTACTCACGATATCAAAACTGCAAAATTTTTAAGTGATGATGTGCTAATTTTGGAAGATAAAAAGATGAAATTTTTTGGTAAATTTAAAGACGCAAATTTACAAATTTACGAAAATGCGATGCTAAATTTGCAGTCAATACCAAGCAATAATTGATCCACTCATTCATAATTATAAAATAAGAGTATTGCTTTTTAGTAACAAAAGCTTTTTTGAAAATCAGCGTAAATCAAGCTTTCAAAAATACAAAAATATGTAAAGCATATATGAATTGTTAAGTGAAAATTGTTCTGTTTAAAACACTATAAATTAATGAAAACTATATAAAATCACAAAATTTCTAAATTAAAATTTGGTAAATTTAGTAAAATAACAAATAAAAAAGTTGAAATTATTTTGGATACTGGTTTATTTTATTAGTTTTTAACTTTATAAAATTATTTTAATATAAGAATTTAGTCTAATAAGTGTAAAAAGATCTCAAATTTAATGGTAATAAGATAAAGATATGATTTTTTGTTTTATTTAATTAACAGCTATAGGCAAAGGTTGCTAATAAGACTGCTAATATTTTTTATACAACTACAAAATGAGTGAAACGCTCTGACGAAGTCAGACATTTCTTTAGAAAATGAGTGAAACGCTCTGACGAAGTCAGACATTTCTTTAGAAAATGAGTGAAACGCTCTGACGAAGTCA
>JALFKC010000007.1 GCA_022775765.1 Campylobacter sp.
GCTGGGGCGTTTGAGATAAATTTTTCGTTGCTTAGCATTGCATTAAGCTTTGAGATTTCTTTTTCAAGCTTAGCTTTTTGAGCTTCTAGGCGTCTTAAAATCGCACTTGTGTCTATGTCATTTAGTGGGACAAAAGAGGTCAAGCTTTCGCTCACATCGGCAATTGCATTTGGGATTTTCTCGTCTGTTAAACGTAGCTCTTCGCACTTTGCTAGAAGTTTGATTTGATTTAAGCCATCTTCATCAAGGCTAAATTTAGAGTTAAATTTCGCGTAAGCTAGTGGGATTTTAGAGTTTCCTAGCTCAATGACTGCTTTTGCCCTTCTTATGCTGACAATCGCTTCTATGATTTTTAAAAACTCATCTTCAATCTCAGTGTCTATTTTACCGGCCACCGGATAGTTCATAACCATAATTGAAGTGCTATTTTCAAGACTAGTGCCATTTAGTTCATGGTATAAAAACTCGCTGATAAATGGCATAAATGGGCTAAGAAGCTTCATACTCTCTTTAAAAATCGCCCCAAGGTCTTTGATAGAGCTTTTCTCAGCCTTGCTTAGTTCAATCCCCCAGTCGCAAAACTCATCCCACAAAAACTTATAAATCTCATTCGCAGCGTCGTTAAATCGGTAGTTATCAAGGTTTTCTCTAACTCTTACAACACAACCATTAAATCTTGATAGCAAATATCTGCCGAGTTTTGAGCTAATAGCGTCAATTTCGCCAAATTTTTCGCCATTTAGAAGTAGAAATTTATGAGCGTTATAGAGTTTATTGGTGAAATTTCTAACCTGAATCATCTTCTCATCGCTCATTCTAATATCTCGTCCTTGCACCGCTAAAAGTGCTAGAGCAAAACGCAGGATATCAGCACTATACTCATCGATTTTGACTAAAGGATCGATGACATTGCCTCTACTTTTACTCATCTTTTGGCCGTCTTTATCCTTAACTAGAGCGTGAAGATAGATATCTTTAAATGGTAATTTTTGAGTGGCGTTTTCACACTGAAACATCATCCTAGCCACCCAGAAAAACAAAATATCAAAGCCAGTAATTAGCATAGTGTTTGGATAAAACTCATCCAAATCCCCATCGAACCATTTTTTACCCTTAAGATTTTGCTCGTTGCCCCAGCCAAGCGTTGAGATTGGCCAAAGTCCGCTACTAAACCAAGTATCAAGGACATCTTTATCTTGTGTGAAATTGCTTCCACCACACTTTGGACACTTGCTAGGGTGCTCATTCTCATCAGCCCACTGATGGCCACACTCGCAGTAAAACACAGGGATTTGATGGCCCCACCAAAGCTGCCTAGAAATGCACCAATCCTTTAGCTCTCTCATCCACGCATTAAAGCTATTTATCCAGTGGCTAGGGTAGAACTCACTTCCGCCATTATTTACATCTTTTATCGCCTTTTGAGCGATTTCGGCCTTGACAAACCACTGCTTTGAGATGTAAGGCTCAACGACATTACCACACCTGTAGCAATATCCTACTTGATTTGTGTAATCTTCAATCTTTTCTATAAATCCCATTTCATCAAGCTTTTTGGCTACAATCTCTCTAGCTTCAAGCCTTTCAAGGCCTTTAAATTCACCACATTTTTCGTTTAAAATTCCCTTTTCATCAAAGATTGTGATAAACTCTAAATTATGTCTTTTGCCAACTTCGTAGTCATTTTGGTCGTGAGCTGGGGTAACCTTAACAATACCTGTTGCAAACTCGCTATCTACATACTCATCAGCGATTATAGGAGTTTCACGGTTAATAAGTGGCAAGACTACCTTTTTGCCTATTAAGTGTGAGTATCTTGTGTCGTTTGGATTTACCATTACAGCGGTGTCGCCAAAGTATGTTTCAGGGCGAGTAGTCGCAACTACAACATACGGCTTCGTCTCTCGCTTTATCTCCCCAAAATTCGCACTTGAACTGCACTCGGGCGTTTCGCAATGCGAATCGCTCTCTAAATTCTCATCTTTTAAATAGTAGCGGATATAGTAAAGCTTGCCCTTGTGCTCTTCGTGTTCGACCTCTATGTCGCTTAGTGCACCATCGTGCGTGCACCAATTCACCATATAGTTATCCCTGACGATTAGCCCTTTGTTATAAAGATCCACAAACGCTTTTCTAACTGCACTTTTAAGTCCATCATCCATCGTAAATCTAAGCCTACTCCAAGTTGGGGTTATGCCAAGTCGTTCCATTTGTGAGAGAATTTGACCGCCACTTTTTTCTTTCCACTCCCAAACTTTTTCTAGGAATTTCTCTCTGCCTATATCTTCTTTTTTGATATTTTTGGCTAATAGTTGCTTTTCTACGACATTTTGAGTTGCAATTCCAGCGTGATCCATCCCTGGCTGCCAAAGGGTTTTAAACCCATCCATTCTTTTATATCTAGTCATTATATCTTGAAGCGTAAAGGTTAGCGAATGCCCTATATGAAGCACTCCTGTGACATTAGGTGGTGGCATCATTATACAAAAAACTTTGTCCTTTTTTTGGATATCTTTGTTGCCATCTATCTCAAAATAGCCCCTGTCTTTGCAAATTTTATAATATTTTTCTTCTATGCTTTTTGCGTCGTAAAAATCACTCACTTTATTAGTCCTTAAAATTTATAAAATAGTTGAGATTATATCCAAATTCATATAAGATAATGTTAAATTTACCCCTTTATTATCTCTTTTATAGTATTTGAAGCGGCCTTTAATGAGCTAACTGGCAAATATTCATAAATTGAGTGAAAATTGTGAGCTCCAGTAAAAATATTAGGGCAAGGAACGCCTTTTTGAGAGATTACAGCTCCATCATATCCGCCACGCATTGGTTTGATTATAGGTTTAATGTCAAGCTTTTTGTAAGCATTAAGTGCTCTTTTGATAGCTGGGGCGTCTGTGGTTTTTAGAGAGTTAAAGACATTTTCGTATCTTTTGCTTAAATTTATTTTGATCCTATCTTCACCATAAATTTTGCCAAAACTATCAGCAATATCTTGCAAAAACTGCATTCTCTTATCAAATTTTTTGTCATCAAATTCTCTAATATCTAGTTTTAACACAGTTTTTGCACTATTTCCGCTAAGCTCTTTTACCCAAAAATACCCATCTTTATTTTCTGTGTATTCAGGTGCTTCACCGCCCGGAAGTAGTGAGATAAACTTATGAGCTAGCAAAAGCGAATTTACAAGCTTATTTTTAGCATTCATAGGGTGAGCTGAAACCCCATAAAATGTCACTTCTGCATTGCCCGCATTCCAGTTTTCATATATAAACTCGCCAACTTCGCAACAATCTAGGCAGTATCCAAAATCCGCATCAATCTCGCTGATATCAAGAGCTTTTGCACCCCTTAGACCTTGTTCTTCATCGGGCAAAAAGCACACTGTAACTTTGCCGTGTTTGATATCTGGGTTTTTAGTAAAATACTGCACCGCGTCCATTATTGCAGCTATCGCAGCCTTATCATCAGCCCCAAGTAGGCTTGTGCCATCAGTTGTGATAATATCATCACCTATATAATTTTTAAGCTCTTTGTGCTCGCTCTCTTTTAGATAAATTTCACCGCCCAAATGTATGTCGCCACCTTTATAATGCGTGATTTTAGCTTTTGTATCGCCACTTTGTTCGGCACTTGTATCAAGGTGGGCAAAAAACGCAATTTTTGGCAAATTCTCATCAGTATTTGCTTCTAAAACAGCAGTTGTGATGGCATTAGGTCGAACTTTTATCTCTTTTAGACCAAGCTTTTTAAGCTCGCTTTTGAGTAAATTTGCTAGTTCTAGCTCATTTGGATTAGATGGCATAATCCCATTAGCACCATTTTGCCTGTTTGTGGTGGTGTTTATGCGTGTGTAGTTTAAAAACCTCTCTACAATGTCCATTTTTCATCCTTTAACTTAAAATTTATTATTAGATTTAAAACTTAATAATTGCTAGAAATTATACCAATTTTTTGAAATTTAAAACTAAAATAAGCCTCTTTTGATAAGATACCGCTTTTTAAAAGGAGAGATATGCCACTTTCAAAACTTAACCAAGAGCAATATGCCGCCGCAACCGCACCAAGCGGACACAACCTTGTCATCGCAAGTGCAGGGACAGGCAAAACAAGCACAATTGTAGCAAGGATAGCACACCTGTTAAATTTAGGTGTTAATCCACAAAAGATCCTACTTCTAACCTTTACAAACAAAGCAGCTACCGAGATGATAAGTAGGCTAGAGCGGTATTTTGATTCAAGTATCACTAGCAAAATTACAGCAGGAACTTTCCACTCTGTGTCGTTTTTGCTATTAAAAGAGCTAAATAAACCTGTAGTTTTAAAGCAGCCCAGTGAGCTTAAAATTCTATTAAAAAGCCTAATAGCTCGCAGACAGTTTCACCATATCAGCGACACCAAGCCTTACTCTGGAGCGTATTTATATGATGTGTATTCGCTTTATCAAAACAAAGAGATGGAGCTTAGTTTTTATGATTGGTTTAGCATAAACTACGAAGATCAGGCGTGTTATGCAGAAATTTATGATGATATTTTAATGGAATTTGAAAAGGAAAAAGCTAGATTTAACTACGCAGATTTTAACGACATACTCATCAAGATGAAAAAAGAGCTCAAAAAAGGTGCACCTCTTTATTTTGATGAAATTTTAGTCGATGAATACCAAGATACTAACTCACTTCAAGGCTCGTTAATTGACGCTTTTAGCACAAAAAGCCTATTTTGCGTGGGAGATTTTGACCAAAGCATTTATGCGTTTAATGGAGCAAACATAGGTATTATTGGAAGCTTTGGCAAACGCTTTAGCGACGCTAAAATTTACGCACTAAATATTAACTACCGCTCAAGTTCAAGTATTTTAGCTCTAGCAAATAAAGTCATCGCAAACAACCCCCGCCTTTATGAGAAAAAACTTGTCGTTGGCAGAGCTGGAAGCTTTAAATCTCCTAGACTTTTAATTTATGAAGATATCATCACGCAGTATTCAAATGTTGCACAATTAATTGCGGGGTCGGCCTTGCCAAAGGATAAAATCGCCGTGATTTTTCGCAACAATTCATCTGCTGATGGCGTTGAGATAGCTCTAAAAGAAGTAGGGCTTAACTGCAAGAGAAAAGGTGGGGTTAGCTTTTTTGAAAGCAGAGAAATTAAAGCTTTTGTGGATTTGGTGGGGATTATTATCAATCCAAAAGATATGGTGGCGTTTATGAATATTTGCGAATACGCCCAGGGCGTGGGAAGTGCCCTTAGCAAGGAGATTTTTGACGCACTTTTAGCACTAGGGGATGGCTCAATTATCAAAGGATTTTTAAACCCCAATAGAAGTGTGAGAGTGTATGAGAAAAAAAAGCGAAGTTATCAGCTAGGGCTCTTTGATGACCTTGATACAATAGGCTCGGTTGGCAGGTTTGGTTCTCTTGGATTTGATGAGTTTTTCTTCTCTCACCCTGTGCTTAAAAATGCCAAATTAAGCACTCAAGGGGCTGAGTTTTTAAATGAAATTTATAAACTTTTAAGGTCTTTAAAAAACAGCACCAAAACTTCAAGTATTTTAAGCGAAATTCAAACTTCAAAAATCTTTAGCGAAATAGCAAATTCTATCGCAACCAAAAGGGCAACTTCCAAAAATGGCAAGGTCGATGAAGAACGCAAAAAAGATGAACTTGCTAGGATTTTCAACAAGGTTGAAACCATAAAGCAGATGTCCAAAAAATACACAACTATTGATAAATTCTACAACTTTATCGCTCTTGGATCAAAAGAGCTAGAAAATGGCGAAGGGGTGAATTTGCTTAGCATTCACGCTAGTAAAGGGCTTGAGTTTGAGCTTGTTTTCATAGTTGATCTCGCTCAAAATCGCTTCCCAAATTTAAAGCTAATGAGTATGGGTGGAAGCTTAGAAGAAGAAAGACGGCTTTTTTATGTAGCGGTGACTAGGGCTAGGGATGAGCTAATTTTGACATACGCAAAAAATGATAAAATTCGCAAAATTTCATATGAGCCAAGCCAGTTTTTAAAGGAGGCTGGAATGGTAAAAGATAGCCTTTAAATTTATCAAATTTAATGTAGAATAGTGAAATTTAAAAGGACAAAAATGAAAAAAATATCTGCTTTTTTGATGGTTATTTTGGTAGGTTTAGCATTTGCTAAGCCAAATATTGAGTATTTAGCCAGCGTGGAAGTTGGCGAAAAATGGGGCTTTGTGGGAAGTGATGGTGAGTTTGTCATTGAGCCCAAATTTGACTTCACGTGGAAATTCGGGGGTAGTGATTTAGCCCCTGTTAAGTTTGGAAATTTATGGGGATATATTGACGCTAGCGGTGAGTTTAAAATCGAGCCAAAATTTGACGACGCTTTAGCTTTTAGCGGTGAGTTTGCAAGGGTGCAGGTTGATTACAAATGGGGATTTATCGGCATAAATGGTGAGTTTGTCATTGAGCCACGCTTTGAAAGGGCTGGAAATTTCACCCAAAATCTAGCCCCAGCTCAGATTGATGGCAAATTTGGCTTTATAGGTAAAAGTGGCGAGTTTAAAATAGAGCCAAAATTTGAAAGAGCGAACGAATTTGCAAACGATTTAGCCAGCGTGGAAGTTGGCGAAAAATGGGGCTTTATTGACACCGATGGCAAGTTTGCGATAGAGCCCAAATTCGACTTGGTTATGAGCTTTGATGATAATGGTTTGACTCCAGCTAGCGTGAATAAAAAATGGGGATTTATTGATAAGAGCGGTGAGTTTGTGATTGAGCCAAATTTTGATAGGGTTGATAGCTTTAAAAACAGCCTAGCAAGAGTGATAAAAGATGGTAAATGGGGCTTTATAAATCTTGATGGCAAGTTTGTGATAGAGCCAAAATTTGACGGCATTAGCGAGTTTGCAAATGGCCTAGCAAAAGTTAAGATGGGTGGAAAATTTGGCTTTATTGATAAGAGTAGCGAGTTTAAAATAGAGCCAAAATTTGATATGGCGTGGGACTTTGCAGATAATGGTTTAGCAGCTGTTAAGGTTGGCGAAAAATGGGGCTTTATTGACACCGATGGCAAGTTTGTGATAGAGCCAAAATTTGATAATGCAAGTAGTTTTGTGCCTACAAATATTGAAACTACTATAAAAAAAGACTGATTTAAAATGGCTGGAATTTTAACTAAACTTATAAAAATTTTAGCCATCTCTTATGTTTTATTTATTGCTATTTTATATCTTTTTCAAGAAAAATTAATATTTTTACCACAAAAACTAGATCAAAATTTTAGCTATAAATTTAGTTCAAATTTCAGTGAAATTTGGCTAGAAAATGGCGATATAAGGCTTAATGCCTTGCACTTTAAAAGCGAAAATCCAAAAGGAATTGTAGTTTTTATGCACGGAAACTATGGAAATTTAAGTCAGTGGAGCGATTTGGGAGACGAATTTTTAAGGATAGGATATGATTTTTTAATTTATGATTACAGAGGTTATGGCAAAAGTGGCGGTAAAATCACTAGTGAGAGTGAGCTTTAAACGATGCTAGGGTGGTTTTGAGTTACGCATTAAAACGCTTTAGCAAAGATGAGATACTCGTGGTTGGCTATAGTATCGGAAGTGGCATCGCCGCTAAAATCTCTAGTGAAAATGAGTTAAAGCTTTTGCTAGTAGCCCCTTATGAGAGTTTAGAGATTTTAGCTAAAGAGATGGTTAAAATAGCCCAAAATTTCTAATCAAATACAAGATAAAAACTTATGAATTTTTGCAAACAAAAAAATCAAAAACTGTGATAATCCATGGCAAAAAAGATGAAATCATCCCTATATCACACTCTTTAAATCTTGCGAAATTTATACAAAATGGCAAATTTTACAAGCTCGACGCAAGACATAATGATATCTTAAGAAATAGTGAATTTTATGAAATTTTTAGAGATAATTTTTAAGTTTTAATATAAAAGGGGGAATTTACGCCCCTTAAAATTAAGCTACATCTAAACTTTCGCCATCTTGCGGTATAGTGATATCAAAATTATGCTTTTTAGCATAATCTCTAAGCTCGTCTCTACTCAGGCTTAAATGGTTAATTACGCCCATATGGCTTGCGATGATAGTTGCATTTGGTGCGTCAAGGCAGACTTTGAGTGTGTCTTCTTTACTCATTATTATGCTCTCGCCATCATCAAGTTTTGCGTCACACGAGTTTAGCACTATCGCATTTGGATTGCTAGCTTGGATAGTAGCTTTAACTTCGTCATTATAGATAGTATCGCCTACAAGATAGAGTTTGCTTTTGCTATCATCAAATATCATTCCCATTGCAGTTCCTAAAAGCTCGTCAGCCTCTTCTAAGGCTTTTTTGGTTTCGTGAGCACAATTTGGTAGGGGTGAGTTTTACGCCTTTAAACTCACTTCCATCTTGCAAAATAGTTACGTTTTCAAATCAATACCCCAAAAGCTCATTTGTGTCACTTTCATTTTGACAGAAAATTACTGAGCTTTTTGGGATTTGCTTGATAGCGTATTCATCAAAATGATCTGGGTGAGTGTGAGCAATGATGAGTGCGTCAAAGTCTAACACCTTATCCACGCTAAAAGGCAGATCAACCCTAGGCTACTTATAGTATTTGCAATACCATCATAAGCCCCTTTTGGGGCTAGAAGTGGATCGACTAAAAACTTTACGCCATTTGCTTCAATGGCAACTGTAGCGTTTCTTATTTGAGTAAATTTCATACTATATCCTTTAAATTAGCTTAAATTTGCTTTAAGCCTTGATTTAAAATATAGCTTATATCGTCGTTTATTAGGCTATAATAGATGACCTTGCCATCGCGTCTGTTTTTGACAAAGTCGGCTTGCTTAAGGACTCTAAGCTGATATGATATGGATGGCTGTGACATATTAAGAAGTGCTGCGATATCGCACACGCACAGCTCAGTCTTGGCTAGGGTTAGAAGCACTCTAACTCTAGTATTGTCAGCAAAAACCTTGAAAAACTCAGCTAGTTTTGAGCTTTCATCATCATCTATCATCTGCTTTTTTAGTGTTTGAACCAACTCTTTATTGATAAAAATAGTTGGTATAAAATTATGAGTTTCTTGCATAAATTCTCCTTTTTGGAATTATAGTAAATTTCAAACAATTAAACACATAAACATATAAGGATATATTTATTTGAATTATAATTTATAAATTTTTAAATTGTCAAGAGTTTTGGTATAGTTTTGATAAATTTATATATAAATTTGCCTAATTAAAAAATTAATTTAAATTTACTAAATTTATTTAAAAAGTCTAAAATGAGAGCGATTATTAAAAAACTCGCTGTATAATCCTGCAAATTAATCTAAAGGAATGTTATGGAAAATTTTCGTATAGAAAAAGACACAATGGGTGAGGTTAAAGTCCCGCAAAATGCTTATTGGGGGGCTCAAACCGAGAGAAGTTTTGAAAACTTTAAAATAGGAAAATCCACAATGCCAAAAAGTATCATCAAAGCTTTTGCCGCACTAAAAAGGTCGGTTGCTATCTCAAATTTAAAACTAAATAGACTTGATGAGAAAAAAGCAAACGTCATCATCAAAGCAAGTGACGAGATAATGGAGGGTAAATTTGATAGCGAATTTCCACTAGTTATCTATCAAACCGGCTCTGGAACGCAGACAAATATGAACCTTAACGAAGTCATCGCAAACCGTGCAACTGAGCTTTTAGGCGGGGATTTTAGAAAAGAAAAGCTAGTTCATCCAAATGATGATGTCAATAAATCTCAAAGCTCAAACGACACTTTTCCAAGTGCAATGTATATCGCGTTTGTTTTAGAGATCAAAAATTCATTGCTGCCAAGCTTAGATAGGCTAAAAAATAGCTTTTTAGCCAAAGAAAATGAGTTTAAAGATATCGTCAAAATCGGTAGAACCCACCTTCAAGACGCTACGCCTCTAACTTTGGGGCAGGAGTTTAGTGGATATCGCTCAATGTTAGAGCACTCTTACAGACATATTGAGAGCTCGCTTGAGTTTTTGTGCGAGCTTGCGATTGGCGGGACTGCTGTTGGCACAGGGATCAACGCCCACCCCAAAACCGGCGAAATGGTATGCGATGAGTTAAGTAAGCTTTTGGGTGTTAAATTTGTAAGTGCAGATAATAAATTTCACTCACTTACTAGCAAGGATGCTGCGGTGTTTGCAAGTGGGGCTACTAAGGCTTTAGCGATGAATTTATACAAAATCGCAAATGATATCAGATGGTTAGCAAGCGGACCAAGATCTGGACTAGGTGAGATCAATATCCCTGCAAATGAGCCTGGAAGCTCTATAATGCCAGGTAAAGTTAATCCAACTCAGTGCGAAGCTGTGACGATGGTGGCGGCTAGAGTTTTTGGCAATGACGCGACTATAGCTTTTGGAGCGAGTGGTGGAAACTTTGAGCTAAATGTCTATATGCCGGTGATCGCTTATAGCTTTTTGGAATCTGTAGAGTTACTAAGTGAGGCGATGGATAGCTTTAGGATTCACTGCGTTGATGGCATCACCCCAAATTTAGAAAAAATAGAGCATAATCTTAAAAACTCACTAATGTTAGTAACCGCACTAAATCCTTATATCGGTTATGAAAAAGCGGCACTAATTGCTAAAACTGCTCACAAAAATGGTACAAGCCTAAAAGAAGAGGCGGTAAATTTAGGGATTTTAAGTGCTGATGAGTTTGATAGATATGTCGTTCCAAAAGAGATGGTTTATCCAAAAGAGTAGAGTTTAATTTCTAAGCGGTTTTTACTGCTTAGAAATTCATTTTTGGCAATGGCTATTTTGAGTGGTTGTTGATTATTTTGAGAGTGCAAGGCAAAGTGACAAAAAACGCACAAATAACAGGCAAAAGCATTGAGACGCTTATTTGTAGCATTGTTATCCCAATTTAAACATAACAAGAAAAAAAATGGCAGTAACTAGTAAAAACATAAAACTTTTATCGCAATAGCCTTTTTGAACTATTCCCACATGAGTCATATCTACAAAAAATCCTATAAACACAAAAATACTCATATAAAACGCCGTGGCTTGTGAGATAGCACTTTCTACGCTAAACATCTAAATATTTATAAAAATTTCACTCATAAAATCTACAAAAGATTTGCAAATTTGAAATCTATCAGTTAAAATTATAAATATAGAAAAACAGAGTATAAAAAGAAATTTGATAAATTTGGCAGTTATGATACCAATTAGTGTATATTTCAAATTCATAATTTATTGTCTCATTATGATGAAATTTAGTTTTATATTTTACTATAAATTGACTTTAATTTGCCACTAATTTTAAGTAGTTTATTTGTAACTCTTTATCATTCATTAAATTTGCAAATTTAATCATTGTATCCAAAAGTTTTTTGATATTATTACTAATGCTGTTTAAGTGTTTCAAAGAGTTAAGCAGATACCATTTTTGTTCTGCATAAATATGCTAATACCTATTTGAGTGAAAAAACTCTAACTCTTCCTTGGTGGCGTGAGCGTTTTTTAAAGAGAAATTTTGACTATTTAAATAGTGTGACTCTAAGATATTATAAGCCATATCGATCACAACATTATCAGTAACATTAGCTCCGTTTTCAAGACAGATAGTGTAAAGTTTTTGATGATTTAATTTGTGAGCGATAGTTAAAACTGTGACTTGATCATCATTGTAGTTTAAATTTACATCTATTTTATCACTATTTTTGTTAAAAAAACTCTATCAAATACTTTTCATCAGCTAGGTTTATAAACCACTGAAAAGCAGTTAGTTGGCTATTTTGAGCTTCATAGTTTAGATCAGCTCCATTATCCACTAGATACTCAAAAAACGCATTTTTTGAAGCTTGGTATTTTTCGTTATCAACTATTAAAATTTGAACTAGAAAACTAAATACTATACAAATAATAAATAAAAACTTTATAAATATCCTTTTAAATTAGCTCAAATTTATACGATAGTTTTAATAATTATAACTTTATAAATTTAACCTGAATTTATTAAAATCTACTGTAAATTTAGAGCTAAACCGCTTAGCTCAATCTTTTAAAGCTTTAAATTTACTTACAAACTCCCTATCCTTGCATATTGCTGAAATTACGCAAATAGCTTCTACGCCAGTTTTAAGCACACTTTTGGCGTTATTTAGGTTAATTCCGCCAATTGCAAGAACCTCAAAGTCATTAAAATTTGCCTTGAGCTTGGCTAAATTTTCTACACCTATCGGGCTTTGAGCGTCATCTTTAGAAGTTGTGGCAAATATTGGCCCAAGCCCTGCGTAGGTTGCACCGATTAATTTGGCATATGATATTTCCTCAAAATTGTGAGCTGAAATTCCTACAATTTTACCCTTAAAAAGCTTGGTTATCTCAGCTAAATTGCCATCATCTTGCCCTATATGAACGCCGTCAGCTCCTATTTTCATAGCTAAGTTTATATCGTCATTTACCAAAAACGGCACATTGTAGCTTTTGCAAAGCTCAAAGCATTCAAGAGCAAATCTCTCTTTTTCATCCCCAACCAAAGCCCCAACGCCTTTTTCTCTAAACTGAAAAACATCAATTCCGCCATCAAGTGCGTTTTTTAAAATTTCCAAAGTTTTATTAACCCCACCGCCATTAATACTTCCTGCGATAAAATAAAGCTTGTTTTTAAACTCCATCACCAAATCTCTTTGTCTTTGAATTTATTGTAAGCACTATGAAGTACAGGGCCATTTCCGTGGCCTAGATTGGGATTAAATTTTATAGCCAAATAGATAAATTTCTTAGCTTCTTTTAAAGCGTTTTCAAGGCTTAGACCTTTGGCGATAAATGCTGTAATAGCCGCTGAAAATGAGCACCCTGTGCCGTGAGTGTTTGTGGTGTCAATGCGTGGTGAGCCTAGGGTTAATTCCTTGCCATTTTCTAAAAATAGATAATCAACCGCGTCTTTTTGATGGCTGTGGCCACCTTTGATGATTACATTTTTAGCCCCACGCTTTAGCAAAATATTTGCCGCTTTTTTGCAACTTTTCTCATCAACTATCTCAACCCCACTTAACGCAGTAGCTTCAGGGATATTTGGGGTTATTAGAGTCGATAGAGGCAAAAGGTGCTTTAAAAGAGCGTTTTTTGCACTATCTTTTAGCAAATTTGCCCCACCTTTTGCTATTATTACTGGATCAATCACAAGTGGAATTTGAGAGTTTTTTAAAATTTCACTAACGCTAAAAATAATTGTTTCATCAAAAAGCATACCTGTTTTGATAGCTTTAACTTCAAAATCATCCAAGACAGCTTTGATTTGAGCGGTCAAAAACTCAGGTGTTGATGGCATAATATCTAAAACTCCAAGAGTATTTTGAGCAGTTAGAGCGGTTATGGCACTTGTTCCAAAGACTCCTAAGTTTTCAAAGGTTTTGAGATCAGCTTGAATGCCTGCTCCACCACCGCTATCGCTTCCAGCTATTGTAAGGGCGACATTCATTTAAGCTCTCCTAGTGAGATTTTCATCAAATTATCTATAAATTTAACCGCAAAACTTCCACTAAATTTACCCTGTTTTTTGCACTCATCTGCTGAGATTTTAGCGGCTAGTTTATACTCGCTAAGCGTGTTTTTAAGGTTTTGCATTTTATCACCACTACAAGCTAGAGTTGCGGCTACAATTTTGCTAAGCAAACATCCACTTCCAGTTACAAGTGTAACCATCTCATCGCCACCACTTATCTCATACACTTCATTTTTGCTAGCTAGGATATCACTCTTGCCTGTAGCGATGACGATAGTATTTAGCTTTGTAGCTAAGCTTTGAGCGAGATCTTTGATATTGGCGTCATAAACTAGGCTATCCACGCCTTTTTGGTTGGATTTGATACCACAAAGTGCCAAAAGCTCTCCGGCGTTGCAACGGATTGCGTTGTAGTAGCCATTTTTAAGAAGTTCGTTTGCAAAATCAAGCCTATATTTTGTCGCTCCTACGCCAACAGGGTCAAGCACGCAAGGTATGTCTATTTCGTTGGCTTTGATTGTCGCTTTTAGCATAGCCTTTTTGCTATTTTCGTTAAGTGTGCCTATGTTTATGCTAACTGCGTTTGAGATACTAGCCATCTGCGTAACCTCTAGCTCTCCATCAGCCATCACAGGGCTTGCTCCTATTGCCAAAAGGCCGTTTGCACTAAAGTTCGCCACTACGATATTGGTTATGCAGTGAATTAGTGGGGCTTGACGCCTTATTTTGACTAGACTCATAACGCTTCTTGAATGACGATATCTTCTATCTCATCGCCAACTCTAATGCTATCAAGCACCTTTAAGCTCTCATCATCTATAGCCTTGCCAAATACTGTATGCACGCCATCAAGGTGGGGTTGCGCACTATGACAGACAAAAAACTGACTTCCGCCGGTGTCTCGCCCTGCGTGAGCCATCGAAAGGCTTCCTCTTTCGTGTCTGTGAGTTTGGTTATCGCATTCGCACTTTATAGACCAGCCAGGTCCGCCGGTGCCAGTCCCAAAGGGACAACCGCCTTGAATGACAAAATTTGGTATAACTCTGTGGAAATTTAACCCCCTATAAAAGCCACTATTTGACAAAGTGGCAAAGTTCATCACAGTTTGTGGGGTCTCATCAGGGTAGAGTTCGCAAGTTATATCGCCTTTTGAGGTTTTGATAATGGCAAACTTATACTTTGCAAGTTCGTTCTGGTCTATTTTATATATTTTTAAATTTCTCAAATTTTATCCTTTTTATCACTCTATATTTGTAAAAATCGCTTGGACATCGTCATCATCTTCTAATCTATCGATGAGTTTTTCTATATCTTCAAGCTCTTCATCGCTAAAGCTTTGTTTATTGTGTGGGATAAACTTTAGCCCACCATTTAAAAGCTCTAAATTTAGCGTGTCTATGCCTTGGCTAAGCTTGCCAAAATCCTCATAGTCTCCGTGAATAATAAGAGTAGCTTCTGCATCTTCTTCATCTTCATCAGGTTCATTTAAAAACGCACCCGTTAGCCCATAATCAATCAGCTCAAGCTCTATCTCATCGATATCTGCACCATTTGGGATTTTAACTTCAAAGACGGATTTTCTATCAAACATAAAGCTAAGACTTCCAGTTGGTAAAAACTCACCCCCACATTTGCTAAATGCCGCCTTGACATTGGCAACTGTTCTAGTTGAATTATCTGTAGCACACTCAACGATAAAAAGTGCTCCGTGCGGACCTTTGCCGTCATAATGGATAGTTTTGATATCTTTTTGATCTTTGCCGCTTGCTCTTTTGATCGCTGCGTCAATATTGTCTTTTGGCATATTTTGTGCTTTGGCTGCGGCTATTGCTGAGCGAAGTTTTGGATTCATATCAGGGTCTTCGCCACCTTCTTTTGCTGCGACTGTGATTGATTTGGCAAGTTTAGGAAAAATTCTACTCATCTTTCCCCATCTTGCCTCTTTTGCAGCTCGTCTATACTCAAATGCTCTTCCCATTTAATTCCTTTTTTATGATTTGAAATTCGCAAAATTATAGCACAAAAGCTTGAATTTATAAATGAAATCTAAAAATGTTAAGCCGAAATTTACTAAATAATACTACAATTGTCCTATTTCATTTAAAGGAGATACCGTGAAAACTTTCAAAGTTCAAAATGTAAAGTGCGAAAACTGTGCTAACACTATCAAAAACTATTTTAAAGATGAGTTTGGCGAAGTTAAAGTTGATGTCAAAAACGCTACTGTTAGCCTTGAAATAGGCGATGATAGGGTCGAAGAGTTTAAAAGTGATATGGATGATATTGGATTTGGTGTGCTTGAAGAGGTAAAATAATGTCCCAAAAAATCAAATACAATATAGTTGGAATGACCTGTGTAAATTGCTCAAACGCAATCGAGCGGATCACTTCAAAGATAAAAGGCGTAAAGAGTGCAAATGTAAGCTTTGCGTCAAGTTATGGTGAGTTTGAAGTTGATGACCCAGCTTTAGCCAAAACCATAGAGAGCAAAATCCAAAAACTAGGCTATGAGATTGCAACTGATTATGAAGAGCTATCTCGTAAAAAAGCTAGGGCGTTAAATTCTATGAAAAACAGACTAATTTTGGCAGTTTGTCTAACGCTTGTGATAGTTTATCTTAGTATGTTTGCCCCTAGTAGTGGGCCAGTTGCCAAAGATAGCTTTGTTAACCACGCCTTGCAATTTGTGTTAGCTGGCGTAGTGGTGTTTTACTGTGCAAAGAGCTATTTTACACACGGAATTGGTGCGTTAAAAAGCAAAAATTTTGATATGAATGTGCTTGTAATGCTTGGAACTTCGTGTGCGTTTTTATACTCTTCAATTGTTTTTTTGTTTGGTGAGTTTGTAAGTGATGAGTTTTCTCATGTCTATTTTGAATCTGCTGGAATGATAATTTCGTTTGTTCTTTTTGGTAAATACCTTGAAGAAAGAAGCAAAAATAGAGCCAATGATTACATAAAAACTCTGCTAAATTTAACCCCCAAAACCGCACTTTTGCTTAAACCTGATGGCACCACCGAAGAGATCTCAGCAGATAGCCTTAAAATAGGCGATGTTGTGATGGTAAAAAGTGGGATGAGTATCCCTTGCGATGGAGAGATTATCCACGGTGGGGCTGAGATTGACGCGTCGGTTTTAACCGGAGAGAGTCTTCCAGTATATAAAAGCGTAGGCGAAATAGTAAATGCCGGCTGCACAAACGCCAATGGGGTTTTAAGCATCAAGGTTACTACGCCCAAACACGAAACGCTTTTAATGAGAATTACCAAACTTTTAAGCGAGGCTGCAGCTAAGAAAATGCCGGTTTCTCGCTTTGCTGATAAGGTCGCAAATATCTTTGTGCCAAGCGTGATAGGAATAGCACTTCTTACTTTTATAGTTTGGACTATTTTAGGCAATCCATACAACGGCATAATGTGTGCAATATCGGTGCTTGTGATATCTTGTCCGTGTGCTTTGGGGCTTGCAACGCCTATTTCGATAGTTTGCGGGATATCAAATTTAGCCAAAAATGGTGTATTGGTCAAAAATCCTGAAGTCTTAGAAATCTTAAAAGATACTCAAAATGTAGTTTTTGACAAAACCGGAACTCTCACAAAGGGTGAAATTTCAGTTTATGATACAAACCTAGATGATGAAAGCCTTAAAAAAGTCGCTAGTGTAGAGCTTTTAAGCGAACATCTCATCTCAAAAGCTGTGGTGAGATACGCCAAAAACAGAGATCTAAAGTTTGAAAAAAGCGAAAGCGAGTTTGAAAATATCGTAGGAATGGGTATAAAAGTTGGCGAAATTTTGGTAGGCAATGAAGCGTTGCTAGCTAAAAATGGTATCAAAATTGCTAAGAGTGGCGAATTTGATAAGTTTTTGCAAGATGGTTTTGGAGTGATACTTGTGGCAATTGATGGGGTTTACAAAGGATTTATCGCACTAAGCGATACCCCAAGAAAGAGCACCAAAGATACCATCTCGTGGCTAAAATCCAAAGATATCAACACAGTTATGCTAACAGGTGATAACGCAAAAGTAGCTAAATTTATCGCTTCAAAACTAGGCATTGATGAGGTGTATAGCGATGTGCTTCCGCAAAGTAAATTTGAAGTTATCAAAAAATACAAAGAGAGTGGCAAAAAGACTATATTTGTAGGTGATGGCGTAAATGACGCACTTCCACTTAAAGGGGCTGATTGTGGCGTGGCGATGAATAGCGGAAGCGATATTGCTAAGGGAGCAGGGGATGCATTGCTAGTAAATAACGACCTTAGTGGAATTAAAAAGCTAATATTTATGTCACAAAGAACTATGAGAACTATCAAACAGAATCTATTCTGGGCGTTTTTTTACAATGTGATCTGTATTCCGATAGCTACAGGGGTTTTTGTGAGTTTTGGACTACTACTTCAGCCGCATTTTGCTGCACTAGCGATGAGTTTTAGTTCGGTTACGGTGGTGCTAAATTCACTAAGGCTTAAGCTTTTAAAATTGGATTAATGAATATTCCCCATTAATGGCGGATGTAAATTTATAATCATTAAATTAGCTAAATTTCTTTTCTAAATCCAAAAGATATTGCTTAATCTCAAGACTAGTGTTTTTATCGCCAAAGTTTGCACTATATCCACCAAGTCCATTCACGCCCACAACCCTGTGACAAGGGATAATGATTGGAATGCGGTTTTTAGAGTTTGCATTACCAACCGCACGGTAGGCTTTTGGACGATTTATCATAGTGGCTAACTCTTTGTAAGTTACGGTTGTGCCATATTTTACCCTCAAAAGTGCGTCATACACATCTTTGTTAAATCCACCTCCTTGCGATATAAGTTTCACGCTAAACTCACGCAAATTTCCACTAAAATATCTATCAAGCTCGTCGAAACAAAGCTCCAAATTTAAACTATCAGATGAAGTTTTTTTATACTCTTTGACAAACTCAAGCGAACTAATACCGTCATTATCTGTGATTTTTATGGCACCAAAATGCCATTTAAAGTAGGCTATTTGCATATTTATACCTTAATTTTTGTGCGATTATAACAAAATTTTGCTATAATGACAAAGCAAATAGAATAAGGAAATTATATGAAAATTTTAATATTCATTTTATCTTTTGTAATTTTTGGATTTGCAAACGAGTGTGAAAATCTCAAAAATACAGAAAATTTTAATGACGCTGAGTGTAAAAATAGCTATTTTAATACTAGATTTTTAGATAAAATCCAAGACCTATCAACCGCCATCAGGGGAAGTTCGATTGATTGCGTAGGGATGAGAGCGCTTGAAGAAAAAAAGGCGTTTAATTCACTTATTAATATGGCAACCATCTCGCCAGAAATTTACAAAACCACGCTTAAAGACCCTGAAATTTCAGATAAATTAACCAAAAAAAACAGAGAGTATTTTCAATTTTGGGCGTATAAAAGCATATATAATTATCACCTTTTTAGTGAGTTTAACGCTGAATACAAGCAAATTGTGCCAAAACTAGTTGAGTATTACAGGCGAATTTTTGGCTATGATGAGGGAAGTGCGATTTATTTTGCAAATAGGGTGGCAAATGAGTTTTTGTTTTATGCGGTGGGAGATTTTGAGGGTGAATACAAACTTAGCGAGCTTGAAAAAATTATCTTAAATCCGCTACTATCTCAAGCGGATTTAGAGACTTTTTTAATAACAAATTCATCTTTTATATCACCTAGTGATCTTTCAAATGCCCTAAATATCGCAATTATCCAAGATAATGGTGTGGAGGTTTTGCAAACTCTTCTTAGGGCTGGAGCAAGACTAAATAGCCTAGATGAGAGTGCGATATTTTTTGCTTTGGTTAGACCAAAATATATTGACTTTTTGCTTCAAAATGGTGCTGATATTAATTACGCAAATAGCATTGGCAAAACGCCACTTTTTTATGCGGTTGATTTAAAAAGTGCAAATTTAGTTCGGTTTTTGCTTCAAAGAGGGGCAAATCCAAACGCCACTCTCATAAACAACGCACAAAAACTAGCCAAAATTATGGAAAACTCAGCCCCATTTTATATTAAACTTTGCGGGTTTAATGCCACTTCAAAGAGCCTTTTTATGCATGCAGCAAGCAGTGGTGATATGGAAATAGTGCAGATTTTATTTGAGACTGGGGCTAATATAGATGCGGTTGATGATGATGGCAAAAGTGCTTATGACTATGCTAAAAATGAAAAAATCAAAGATTATATACTAAATTTAAAAGGAGAGAACAGATGAAAACAGCACTTGTAACAGGAGCGACTTCTGGCTTTGGAGAGGCGATTGCTAGAGGACTAGCAAAAGATGGATACAAAGTTATACTTCTAGGACGCAGACAAAATAGACTAAACTCGCTAAAAGATGAGCTTAGCAAATTTAGCAAAATTTGCACTTTGGCTGTGGATGTTAGGGATAAAGACGCCATTTTTGAGGCGATAAATTCGCTTGATGGTGAGTTTAAAGATATCGATGTGCTTGTTAATAATGCAGGTCTCGCACTTGGTCAAGAACCTGTAAATGATGCGAGTTTGGATGATTTTGAAGTGATGGTTGATACAAATATTAAAGGACTTTTATATGTTACAAAGGCGGTTTTACCGGTGATGATTAAAAACAAAAGCGGATATATTTTTAACCTTGGCTCGGTTGCTGGGGCGTGGCCGTATCCTGGGGGCAATGTTTATGGGGCAACTAAGGCGTTTGTCAAACAGTTTAGCTTTAACCTTAGAAACGACTTAAAAGGCACAAATATTAGAGTAACTGAAATCGCGCCAGGAATTGCTAAAACTGAGTTTAGTTTGGTTAGATTTAAGGGTGATGACAAAAAAAGTGACGCGGTATATGATGGGACAAAATACCTTGTAGCTGATGATATCGCTCAAATTTTACTCAACTGCTTGCACCTTGGAAATCATGTCAATATCAACTCACTTGAAGTGATGGCAACTACTCAAACTTGGGCTGGATTTGCATTTGAAAGATAGAGATTTGCTAGATGGTGTAGTCTTAAGTTCTAGCCAAAAACTTGAGTGCGAATACTTTGGAAAGTGTGCTAGTTGCACGCTTAGCGGGGATTTTGACGAACAAAGAGAGTATAAAATCTCTCAAATCAAAGGTAAATTCAAAGAGTTTTATGATGGTGAGTTTGAGTTTTTTGGCTCACCACTTGAGTTTTATAGAAATAGGGCGGAATTTGGGCTTTTTAGAGACGGCGAAAATTTAAGCTACACTATGAATGGAATGGATGAAAAATACCTTAAAATTTCACAGTGCAAAAAGGTTCAAAAAGAGATTTTTGAGTTTATGCCGGGTTTGCTTGAGAGTTTAAATAGCTTTGATATTTTAAAACATAAAATCTTTGGTGTAGAGTTTTTAAACGCTACAAACTCTCTAAGCGTGGTGCTTTTGTATCATCAAAATATTGAAAAAATTAGAGACGAGCTTGCAAATTTGCGTGAAATTTTGCAAGAAAAATATCAAAAAGATAATTTCACCATAAATTTAGTCGCTAGATCGCGTGGCAAAAAGCTTGTATTTGGTAGTGAAAATCTAAGATCTGATATGGAGATTTTGGGTAGAAAATTTAGCCTAGAGTTTGGAATTAGTGCATTTTTGCAGCCAAACAGCGGCGTTAATACCAAAATGATTTCGTGGGTAAAATCTCATATTTTTGGCCCCAAAGACCTGCTTGAGATGTATTGTGGGCACGGTAATTTTACTATCCCTTTGGTTGATAAATTTAGGGCTGTTTTGGCAACTGAGATCTCTAAAGAATCTATCAAAAATGCCAAAATAAACTGCCAAATTAACGGCGTAAATAACATCAAATTCGCACGAATTTCAAGTGATGAGTTGATGAGTGCCTTTGCTGGGATTAGAGAATTTAGGCGTTTGATGGCTGAAAATATCAAACTAGATGAGTATGATTTTAGCCATATTTTGGTAGATCCACCGCGTGCAGGTCTTGAAAAAAGCGTGATAAATTTCATCAAAAATTATGAAAATATTATCTATATTTCCTGTAATCCCACTACTTTAAAGGAAAATTTAGGCGAACTTTGCAAAACTCACAAGGTGTTAAAATTTGCCATATTTGACCAATTTCCAAATACTTTTCACACAGAGTGCGGGGTGATTTTAAAGAAATTTGAGTAAATTTATTGCGTTATTAACCTTAAAATTACTACAAATTCCAAGCCAAAAAATCAACCATATGAGATAAGGACTATAGCCCCAAGCCTTAGCCCTTTTTTTCTAGCTGTTACGATAAACTGCTACTTTTTTGCTGTTATATTTTAATAGTTGTGCGTTTTTGAAAATAAATTTATGGTGCTTTATGGTATTTGTGCAAATTTTTGGTTAAATAGCAAAACACCGCAAATTTTAGTTTTCAAAACCCTTATTCATAAAACTAAATTTACACACAAAATAGTGAGATTTACCATATCTATGTCCGAAAATTACTAGTTTTTTGCTTTAAAAATCGATATACTATTTTAAAAGGAAAATTATGAAAATAGTGAAATTTTATATGAAGCTTTCAAATCAAAAGACCATAGATTTGATGGGAAATTTTTTGTTAGAATTTCTTCTACCAAATTTATTGCCGCCCAATTTGCCACGCAAGGCTTGCCAAAAAGCAAAATTGCACATTTTTCAAAACAGCGTCTTTGGCACAAAAGATGGCATCGCCCTTGTTTGCACTTTTAAGACTCGATGGGATGATATTGATAAATTTAAGGTTTAGATAAGATTATTATAGATTTAAAAGATGATAAAATTTGCAACCAATAGAACTTTAAATTTCACATTGATAGAAAAATAAAACTATTTTAAGGAAAATAAAATGCAAAAATTAAGAAATGAGCTTTTAAAATTAAGTGATACAAAACACGCTAAATTTATGACAAATTTACTACCAAATTTTGATAATCAAAAGATACTTGGGATAAAAACTACCTCACTTAAAAATATTGCCAAAGAGCTGATAAAAAGTGGCAAAAGTGATGAATTTATGGCTAAATTACCACATTTTTATTTGGAAGAAAACTTAATCCACGCTTTTATTATCAATCAAATAAAAGATATGAATTTGGCTGTTAATAGGCTTGATAAGTTTTTGGAATTTGTTGATAATTGGGCGGTTTGTGACGCTTTAATTCCACAAATTTTCAAAACCCACCAAGAGCTTTTGGAAGAACAAATTTACAAATATCTAAAAAGCAATCAACCTTATAAGGTTAGATTTGGAATCTATATGCTGATGAAAAACTACCAAAAAGAGCATTTTAAACTCTCTCAGGCTAGGCTAATTTCACAGATAAATAGCGATGAATATTATATTCAGATGATGGCGGCGTGGTATTTTTGTGAGCTTTGTGCTATAAATTTTGAGTTAGGTTGCAAATTTTTAGAAATTTTAATCCCACCAATTAAGGCAAAAGCCATCCAAAAAATCATCCAAAGCTATAAATTTAGCGAAATTCAAAAGCAAATCATCAAATCCAAAAGAGACAATTTAGCCAAAAAGTAATATAATACTTTTTTTTCAAAGGAGATTTATGGTTGATTTAAACAAAATAGTTCAAGCAAAACGCACAATTTCAGATTTTATAACCAAAACAACTTGTGCGAAATCCACAAGACTTTCTAAGCAGTTTGGTGCGGAAATTTATCTAAAAAGTGAGAATTTACAAAAAACCGGTGCGTATAAGATTAGAGGTGCTTACAACGCTATTGCAAATTTAAGTGATGAAGAGAAAAAATGTGGTGTCATAGCAGCAAGTGCTGGCAATCACGCTCAAGGCGTGGCAATTAGTGCGGCAGAGTTTGGCGTAAGAGCGGTTATTGTGATGCCTGAGGCGACACCGCTTCTTAAGATTTCAGGAACGAAAGCTTTGGGAGCTGAAGTGATTTTAAATGGTGATAATTTTGATGAGGCTTACGCTTACGCTCTAGAATATGCCAAAGAAGAGGGGCTAATTTTCATCCATCCATTTGACAATGAGTTTGTGCAAGCAGGGCAGGGCACGATAGCCCTAGAGATGCTAGAGGATGTCCCTGGGCTTGATTATATAATAGTTCCAGTTGGTGGTGGTGGGCTAATTAGTGGCGTGGCAAGCTACGCTAAGCAAATCAATCCAAATATCAAAGTCATTGGCGTGGATGCCAAGGGGGCACCTGCGATGTTTAATAGCTTTAAGGCCAAAAAACCTATCAACTCAAAAAGCGTGCGAACTATTGCGGATGGCATATCTGTAAGAGACGCTAGCCCTGTGACTTTGGGGCACATAATAGAGTGCGTGGATGAGTTCGTGCAAGTTGATGATGAAGAGATAGCTGGGGCGATACTCTATCTTTTGGAAAAGCAAAAAATTGTCGTTGAGGGTGCTGGGGCTGTGGGCGTGGCGGCCTTGATGAATGATAAATTTAGCTATTTTAAAGGTGCAAAAATTGGCATAATTTTAAGCGGTGGCAACATAGATGTGCAAATGCTTAGCATTATCATCGAAAAAGGTCTCATCAAAACTCACCGCAAAATGACAATTAGCGTGACTTTGATAGACAAACCGGGTGCACTTTTATCGCTTACTGATGTGCTAAGAAAGGTAAATGCCAATATCGTCAAAATCGACTACGATAGATTTTCTACCAAAATCGACTACGGCGACGCTACAATCACTATCACGCTTGAAACCAAAGGCAAAGAGCACCAAGAACAGATCGCATGGGCACTTAAACAAAACGGATATGAGTTTAAAGAGCTACTTTGATGATGATTTAAAATAGGTTATAATTTGTTTTCTAGTTGGTAATTACTGGCTAGAAACTATATTTTATATAGAGATAAATAAAAATATTACTAAGATAAATTTAGTTTGAGCAAATTAAAATACAATTGCATTCTTAGATTATAGATGCTAGATTTGGTATTTATCTCTTAAAAATTTATTAAATTACTAAAATTATAATTGTTTATAGTAAATCTTAGTCTTAGATTAAAGAAATAAGCTTAAAATATCTATTTATAAAATTAGTAAAAGAGACAGTTTTAGCTTGGGTATACATAAAATAAAGAGTATTTGCGAATTTTTAAAAATTAGTGAAGCGCTTGGATTTTGTGGATTTTTTAAGGTTAATGATAATTTTGCAAATATAAAGTTTAAAATATTTTTGAAATTTACTGCTATGATAATAGTTTAGCAATTAAATTCATATAAATTTAAAAATATTTAAAAATTTAGCTTCAATATTTTATATACTCTTTTAGTATGTTCATTAATTTTTCATCTAGCTCTTTTGGTTTTAAAATATAAATATATGGATTCCACTGTTTTACAAGATTTAAAATTTCATTATCATTAAGAAATTTGAGTTTTTACTACCATATAATCATCATATTTTTCTAAAATTTCCATATTTGCAAGAGTCTTTTTTCTTAGAAAATACTTCATCGCTTTGCCGTCAATTTCGAGAATTACATCTTTTACTTCGTTTGAAAACCAGTTGGTTTGATTATCTTGTATGCGAGTGAGAAACTCTTTGTTTGGGGTAAATTTAACATCTTTGTCAAAACTAAAATTTGAGGTTTCGCTAAGAGTGAAATTCTTTAATATCTCCCATCTTCATCAGCTAAAACATATCAAATACCTTTATTATTAATTAATTTATATGGTTTCATTATACGGTTTTTATCGAGGTATCTAAAAGTTATCTTAAAATTTTTCTAAAATAGCTTTTGATATGATTTTAAATATCTCTTTGAAATTTTGGCTATTTTCATATGGGTAATTTTTGATTAAAAACGCCTTGTTTAACTTATCATCTAAAATTTCAACTATAAAATCCTTGTTTAAGCTTGGATAGAGATTTTGTATGCCACTAAGTGCGGCAAAGTTTTTAATATCTTTAAAACTCATTGTTCCCAAAGCGTAATCTTCAAGGCAAAATCCACCAAATTTTTTGATAATTGGCATAAATGATAGTCTTTGCAAGTCCCTATAAATCGTCCTTTGGCTCATACTAAATTCATCAGCCAACTCTTTTTGATAGAGTATCTCACCATCATTTAACCTGCGTAAAATCTCAACAATTCTAGCAATGATTTTTTCGCTTGAGTTTTCAATAGAACACCTTTCTTAAATATAGCCCATCTGGTGGGGCTGGGATTTTGGTGATTGCTTCGCCATTTTCAAAAGCCACTCTAAGCTCATCAAAGCTTTTGTTTTTGCACGCTTTTAGGCAGTTTGCGACTATTAGTCTAATTTGAGAACGCAAAAATCCATTGGCTTTAAAGTTAATAATTGTAAAGTTTTTGTATCTATATGCGTAAGATTTTTGCATATCTCTAATGCTAGTTTTTACTCCACTTCCTGTTTTCATATACGCCTTAAAATCGTGCTTTCCTATGAAAATTTTAAGGCAAGCATTTAAATAAGCCATATCAATTTGAGGATAAAAATAGTAAATTTCACTCAAAAATGGGCTAAATTTAGCGTGATTTAAAATATAAGAGTAACTTCTAGCTTTCGCATCAAACCTAGCTCCAAAATCATCTCCAACTACGCAAATTTGCCTTACATAGATATATGGCACAAGATGGCGATTTAGCATAGTTTTAAGCTTATCTAAGTTCCAAAAATCCCCACAATCAACCGCACTAACCTGCCCTAGAGCGTGAACGCCTTTATCGGTTCTAGAACTTGTTTGAACTTTGTTAAAAATTCCAACTCTATTAAGAGCTAAATTTAATTTATCTTCAACAGCTTTTAAGTTTGGCTGTGATTGCGACCCGCAAAATTTAGCCCCGTTGTATGCGTAGGTTATTTTTATTCTCATAAATTTGGCATTTTCTAAAATCGTTTTGCGATTTTAAGGGTCCAAAACACAATTGAAGCTATTAAAAAGCCAAAAAATATCGCTGGGATCGCTACAAATGGATATTTGGCAAATATCATCAAAAGTGCAAAATATGCAAACAAAACCCCTGAAATTCCAGCATAAAGCCCACCTTGTTCATATCTATACACAACTATTCCAAAGCTTAGCGAAAAAAGCGTGCAAGCTAGTGGAAAAAGTGATACCAAAGTATAAATGCTAAAATCCTTTTTTCTTTTGTCTCTAGTTTGCATTTCAGCCCAGTAATCCCATACACTAGTTGGCTCTTTAAAATCCCCGGTTGGATTTGAATTAATTGACATATTTTTAAAATGTGTAATGTGCCACGAACTATCAAGTTTAGTATAGATATTTCCATTTTCAAGTCTAAAAACAACTGAATTTGCTTGATTGTCAAGCACTCCGTGATCTGCAAAAATTATCCTCTCGTTTTCATCGCCAGTTTTTGGATAATACATCACAATCCCACTATAAACGCTATCATTACCACTTTTTTCTTCGCTTTCGATATATACTAGCCAGTTGTCAAATTTCTGTCCAAACTCAGCGGTTTTTATGTTTAAAACAGCTTTGGTTTTTTTGTAACTTGTAAAATTATCTTTTAAATTTTCAGCAATTGGCATAACTATCAGCGAGACAAAAAGCATAAAAGCTGACAAGAAAAACGCAAGCTTCATAAAGAATTTTTGAATATTTTTGGGTGAGTATCCAAGTGTAAAAAATACAGTAGTTTCGTTCTCTTTAGATAGTCTAAAAAACGAGGTTGCCACCGCTACAAAAAATGATATCGGAACTGTAAAAATTAGCACCCTAGGAAGCATAAAAAGATATAGTTTTATAAGCTCAAAAAATGTTATCTCAACAACCGCGGTAAGCCTTGCAATTTGCATAAAAAACACAATTGACATTATAAGAAATAGTGTCGCAAAAAGCGACGAAAAGTTCCCCACAAAACTGCTTAGAAAATATCTATTAACCCTATCCATACAGATATCCTAAAAGCTCTAAAATTTGCGTTTTAAAAGCGTAAGTTAGCACCAATCCTGCACTTAAAAACGGCACGAATGCTAATTCGTAATTTTTCTTTCTTATTATGAGATAAACTGGCAGGGTCAAAATCGCTGCGATATATATCGCTACAGCCCCTAGTTTTAGCCCAAGCACAGCTCCAATTAATGCAGCTATGTATATATCTGCACTTCCCATCGCTTCGGTTTTCATAGCTTTGCTTACTACAAATCTAAGTAGCCAAAATAAAAACGCATAAAACACGGTAGCGATGATAGTATCAATCATACCATCAATTTCAAACTCGCCTACGCTAAATCCATATAAAACCCCAAAAATCAAACTCGCATACAAAAGCTTCTCAGGCACAGCTTTGTAGCGAATATCAATCAAACTCAGATCCATCAAGGCTATAAAAGTAAGCCCCAAAAATGCACTACTTATTAAATTTGCTTCACTAAAGTAGCAAAAAAGTGCTATTAATCCGCCCAAAAGTTCGATTATAGGATATTGAATGCTGATTTTTTCACCACAAAATGCACACTTTCCATAAAGAAAAAGCCACGAAAAAAGTGGGATATTGTGATACCATTTAAGTGGCGTGTGGCAACTTTGACAGTGCGATGCAGGAAAGTTAATGCTCTCATTTTTTGGCATTCTATAAATTACTACATTGCTAAATGAGCCAAGACATAGTCCAAATATAAAGTAAATCACCGCATTCATCTACCAAAAGTCCTTTTTCTATTTTGAAAATTTTCTACAATTTGCTTCATCTCATCATAATTAAACTCAGGCCACAATGTTTTGCTAAAAAATAGTTCAGCATAACTGCACTGCCAAAGTAAAAAATTTGATATCCTAAAATCCCCAGCTGTTCTTACCAAAAGATCTACAGGTGGCACTTCAAGGTTTGCTTCTATATTTTGTTCGTTTAGCTCAATGCCAAGGCGACTAAGTTTTTGACAAACCCTTGAAATTTCATCTTTTGAGCTGTAACTTAGAGCCAAATTTAATGTTAAATTTTGGTTAGATTTAGTTAAATTTGCTAGGTTCAAAATCTTATCTTTGGTGCAATCTTTAAATCTATCCAAATCCCCAATGGGGTGAAATTTAATAGAGTGCTTTTTAAAAATATAGACTTTTTCATCCAAAAACCGATCCATTAAATTTAAAAGCACAGCAATCTCTTTTTTTGGGCGGTTCCAATTTTCCATACTAAAAGCGTAAAGTGTTAGCTCTTTGATCTCATAATCTATACAAAATCTACAGATCTCTTCTATAACTTCACTGCCTTTTTCGTAGCCATCTACCTGCTTTAGAGTGTGCTTTTTTGCCCACCGTCTATTGCCATCCATTATGATGGCAAGATGATTGATTTTATTCATCAAACAGGCTTTTTGAGAGTTTTGCGATCTGCATTGCAACACTAGTTTTTGGTGCAGCTTCTATAAAAACCTCTCTATTTTTGCCAATAAAGGTTATTTCTGTATTTTCAGAGCCAAACTTTACCACATCGCTAAGCAGATTTAGGCATATTGCGTCGAGATTTTTTTCGCTTAAAGCATTTTTTGCATTTTTTTTGGCTACAAGCTTATCTACTTCAAGTTTAAAGCCGATTTTTTTAACCCCAGCTGGGTTAAAATTAGCGATAATATCCTCGTTTTTTTTGAAATTTAGGGCAAAAACATCACTTAAATCCTCTTTTTTCATCTTGCCTTTTACTCGAACAGGTAGATAATCACTCACCGCAGCAGCCATCACAACGATATCGCCACTTTTTAAGTTTTGACTTTTAAGAGCAGTTTTAAGCCCGATAGATGTGTCAAATTTGATAAATTTATATGGAACTTCAAAATTTATACTACTTATAAATACCACATTTGCCCCAAGCAAAAAGTATGCGTCAGCCAAAGCTTTGCCTGTTTTCCCACTTGAGAGATTTGTCACAGCTCTAACATCATCAATTTTTTCGGTGGTAGCTCCAGCTGTGACAACTACGGTTTTGTTTTCAAAAAATTTATCCTTATAAAACGCCTTGCAAATTTCAAGGTAGATATCCATCACTTCAGCAAGCCCACCATTTGCTATCTCACCACAGGCAAGTTTTTTGATTTGAGGATTTGTGATTTTGACACCATTGTGGATTAGGATTTTTAGAGAGTTTAGTGTAGCAAAGTTCATAAGCATTCGCTCATTTGCTGCTGGAGCGATGATGATAGGGGCTTTGGTGGCAACTAAAGTCTGCATAAAGATATTATCACAGACTCCATTTGCGAGTTTATTTATGGTATTTACGCTAGCTGGAGCGATAACTACAAGGTCGCATTTGCCATATTCTATATGATTAATTCCATCAAGCCAGTTTTGGGTTTTAGACGATAGGACTTTATGTCCGCTTAAGGCCTCAAATGGCTCAGGATTTACAAAGTTTAGCACCCCATCGCTTAGTGCTACTTTTACGCTAGCACCTGCTTTTTTAAGCATAGAAAGAAGTTCAAATGATTTATAAAAACTTATGCTTCCGCATATTGCTAATAGAATTTTTTTGCCTTTTAACATTTTTTGTCCTTAAAAAATTTATAAAAATATCCATCTTTGTTACTTTGAGCTGTTCTACTAATTGCCAAAGCACCCTTTGGAATATCTTTGGTGATTGTGCTTCCTGCGGCTATTAGGGTGTCATCAGCGATATTTACTGGTGCTACAATTTGAGTGTCGCTTCCGATGAATACATTTTTGCCGATTATAGTTTGGTATTTTTTAATGCCATCGTAATTGCAAGTTATCGTCCCACACCCTACATTTGTGCCACTACCGATTAAACAATCCCCAAGGTAGCTTAGGTGGCCAGCTTTAACACCATCAAGCTTAGCATTTTTAAGCTCGACAAAATTGCCTATGTGAGTTTTATTAATGCTAGATTTTGGCCTTAGGTGAGCCATAGGGCCAATATCGCTATCAATCACTTCGCTAAACTCAACCACACTTGAGCTTTTGATGATTGAGTTTTTAATATAGCACTCGCCGATAATGCTGACATTTTCTTCTACTATACATTCGCCTTCAAATTTTGCTTTGATATCGATATATGAGGTTTGAGGGAGCCTAAAATACACGCCACTTAGCATTAGAGCTTTTTTGATTCGTCTTTGCATAATCTCTTCAGCTACGCTTAAGGCAAATTTGTCATTTATACCCATAAAGTTCTCTTCATCAACCATCACAGGCTTGCAAATTAGCCCTTTTTTGACTGCTATTTCTATAGCGTCTGTAAGATAGTATTCGTTTTGAGCATTTTGATTTGAAATCAGTGGCAAAATTTCAGTCAAAACCTTGCTATCAAAGCAGTAGCAACCACCATTAACTGTGTCAATTAACCGCTCTTTCTCTGAGGCGTCTTTTTGCTCGACGATTTTTTGGATATTTTCGCCATCTAAGATTACGCGACCGTAGCTATTTGGATTATCGGTTTTAAATACGCTAAGCGTAATATCAGCGTCAATTTTGCTTAAGCTATCTATATCACTACTTTGGATTAAAGGCATATCGCCACACAAAATTACAGTTTTTTTAGCACTAAATTTGATATCTTTTAAAGCCCCAGCAGTGCCTGGATAGTTATCAATATCTTGTTTGTAAATTTTAGTATTTGGATAGTGAGATAAAATTTCATCTTTGATTTCATCTATTTGATGAGACAAAATCACGCTTACATTTTGGCTAACTTTATAAGCCTCATTTAACACATGAATTATCATCGCTTCGCCACTAAGCGGGGCTAAAACTTTGGCTTTTTGGGATTTCATCCTTGTGCCAAAACCGGCTGCTAAAACTACAATCTCTATATCATTCATAGGCTTCCTTTAAAAAATTACGCCATTTTATCACAAGTTTGGTTAAATTTTCTTTTTGCTATGTTTGGTCGTGGTTTTAGTTGGAATAAAGGCTGTTGTGAGTGTATAAAATACGACTGCAAAAACTATCAATCCGCCACCAAAAACTATAAATTTGCTAACCTTTTGCCCTACAAATATCCATCCCCAAATCGGAGCCAATAAACTCTCTAGCATAATTATAAGCCCAACTTCTGCACTTAAGATATATTTAGATGCGTTTCCTATCAAAAGCCTAGAAATCGGCGTAACCAAAAGCCCCATAATCAAAACTGCACTTAAATTTCTCGCTCCAAAGTCGCTAAAATTTACAAATGGCAAAGATAAAACTGCAATTATAATAGCTGAGAGTGAAATTTGAGAGTACCTATTTAGATTTGGGGTGTGCGAAAGTATAATATAAAGAGTGCTAAACAAAAACACTACGCAAAATGCTAAAATCACGCCTAATAAATTTAGCTCTTTTTGTGAATCTTTTAGGATGATTGCTACGCCAATTATCACAAAAAACGCACTGATAAATAGCGATTTTGGGCTTTTGGTTTTGGTAAAAAGTGTATCAAGCAAAGCTGAGACAATTGGCGTAGTGGCTAGAATTAACACAGTTGTGCTAATGTTAGTGAGTTTGACTGCATTTACAAAGCAAATATTGCTAAGCCCCATAGATAGCGAAGCTAGGAAAAGGGCTTTTTTGTGGGAAAAAAGTGGTTTAGTTTGCTTGTCAAATTTCATCAAAACTATAGTTGAAATAAGTAGTGTTATCCCCAAAACAAACAAAAAGTCAAAGCCTTTAAGAGAACTTAAACTCACCAAAGTGGATTCAAAACTCATCACAAAAACGCCAACGATTGCTAAAACAAATCCCTTTTTTCGCAAATTTATCCTTTGCTTTCATATTTTAATACCGCTATTATACTAAAAATAGCAGCCACAAAAACACCCAAAAAGCTAAAAATTTTATCCCCGCTAATTGCAGCTACAAGTCCGCACAACCCACCAAATATCATGGCCAAAATAGCAAAAAGCTTATCGATTTTGCCATCAAAAACTATCGCAAAAAACAGAGTCACAACTACGCCCGTTGCAAAGATATCGTTGGCTGCAAAAAGATAATCAAGTATTCCAAGTTCGCTTCCATAAAGTGTTAAAATATATGAAATCACGCCAACTATCAATACAAAAACTCTATTAATTTTAATATCGCTAATGTTTAAAACATCGTAGCAAAATACGCTTGAAGCGGTAATCAAGCAGGTATCAGCCGAAGATATTATCGCACTTAACAGTCCTAAAAGTAGCAAAATTCCTAGTGCAGGTGGCAAAGCGTTAAAAAGCGTAACTGTCAAAAACTCGCCACTTTTCCCTTCGTTTAAGCTAATCGCACCAAATGCGATGATGACAATCAAAAACGCTGTTAAAACTATGCCAATCACGCTCAAAATCATCCCATTTTTTGCTGAGTTTTCATCTTTGGCACTAAAAATTCTCGCAAAAATATCTGGGTCAATGACATAAACTAGCCCTTGAATTAAGATATAATACGCGATTAAATCGTAGCCAAATCTGTCATTGACAAGTTCAAATTTTAAGTTTGCAAATAAATTTGAGGGCTGTAATATCATCCAAACCAATACCGCCAAAAGTGCGACAATAACTATTAAAAACTGCCAAAAATCGCTCTTTATTACACTTTTTTGACCGCCAAGAAATGTATATATGACAATGATTATCGCTGAGATTAAAACGCCATTTGCGATTCCAAAAGCTGATAGAATTTTACCTGCAGCGATAAACTGAGCTGCTAGGATAGCAAACCACGACAGAGTTATTAAAACCGCACTAATTTTTCTAGCACTATTTGAGATATAAACTTCACAAAGTTGCGGAAGCGTAAGAACGCCAGTTTTGCGAAGTTTTTTGGCAAAAAGTAGAGCTAAAACGCTAAGCCCCAAAGCCCCAGCCAAAAGCCACCAAATCGCAGGAAAGCCGTATTTATAGACATTTGCCACAAGTCCAATCGTCGCACTAGCCCCAATACAGCTTGCCATTACAGAAAAGCCAACTTTTGTAGCATTTGTGCTACGATTAGCAACCAAAAACCCTTCCAAGGTTTCTTTTTTGTTGAAATTTAAAAGCCCAATTCCAAACAAAAAAAGCGTGTAAATTATTAAAATCCAAATCATTTTAACTCCAATTTATAAATTTATTAAAAAACAGGGCGGTATTTTATTTTAAATTATATAAAAATAGTATAAAAAATAAATTCTAATTATTATAATTTAAATTACAAAATTTTTAGCAAAATCCATAAAATACTCACTTGCAAATTTATTGCCAAATTCTTTAAATTTAGGCACTGAGATGATATCTATACCATTTAATTTTGTGCGTAAAAACTCTAAATTTGAAGTGCAAATTTTATCATCTTTTATAGTTTGATTTATAACCAAAGCGGCTATTTTAATATCAAGAGATTTGAGCATTTCCACATTCAAAAGTGTGTGATTTATCGCTCCAAGAGTGTTTTTGCACACCAAAATAATTTCAAATTCTTTGCTTTTCAATAAATCTAAAAAACTCTCATTTTCATTTAATGGCACGAAAAGCCCACCCGCTCCTTCAACTAATAAAATCTCACTCTTAAAAGAGTTGATATAATTTTGTATCTCTTTAAGACTAATGCGTGAGTTTTCTAGCATAGCTGCAAAATGCGGTGAAGCTGGGAATTTAAACATATATCTTGGCTCAAAACTATTTGCCATATTAACTTTTTGATATTCAAGTACGTCAGGGGCGATTAGTTTGTTAGTGGTAACTTCGCATCCTGTTTGAATTGGCTTGATAGCTTTTGTATCGCAAAACTCTAAAAACGCTCCAAGAAGTGAAGCTGTGATGAAAGTCTTGCCAATATCAGTATCAGTTCCAGTGATAAAAAACTTTTTCATTTAAGTCCTTTTGATAGCTAAATGTGAAAATTTATATAGTTGTCTGCAAAAATATTGCAGACAGATAGTTTGGTCTTAGTTTGACAAAAAGAAGTTGTATAAATCATCTAGCAAAAAATATTTTTTTCTAGTGTTCCACGATAATAAACCTTGAAAGTATCATTGTAAGCGTTTTTGAAAAAATCGCTTTTTACAAGATTTAAAATTTCACTATTTACAGCTTCTAAAAGCTCTTTGTTACCCTTAGAAACGCCAACCGCAACTCTATCTGAACTTCCTATCATTGGGATACTTAGTTCATAATCATTATCCAAAAGTGGCAAAATTGCTATGGTTAAAATAGCGTGAAAATACCCATCAGCTTCGCCATTGTTTAGCATTTTGAAGCAGTTTTGTAAGCTTTCACAAGTTTTGATATTAATATCTGAAAAAGTCATTTTTTCACTATTTATATACTCTTCAGATGTGGTTCCAGATATAATTAGCAGTGTTTTGCCTCTAAAATCGCCGATATTTTTTATATTGTCAGATTTTTTTGAGACAATTAACATATTTGTTGTAAGATATGGAATAGAAAAGTCAATCTCTTTTTCCCTTTGCGGTGTAACAGCCATAGAGGCGATTGCTAGGTCGATTTGATTGTTTTGAAACATTGGAATTCTATCTTTTCCACTGATTGGAATGAGTGTAATTTTTCCACCATTTTTTAAAATAACCTTGCCTATTTCGTTTGTTAACTGAACTTCAAAGCCATCTAATTCGCCACTATTTAACGAACCCAAAGGTGGGAAATCTTTTCTAACGCCTATTTTTAACTCGCCTTTTTGCATAATCTCATCCAAAGAATTAGCACATATTTGAGTTGCAAAAAAGTAAATCACCAAAGTCATAAATATGTTTTTCATATTTTCTCCTTGCGTTTATACAGATTAAATTTAACTCAAAAATATTATAAGATAAATTTTTGCTTATATTTTTTTATTAAATTACTATTTTTGTATTAAAGCAAAAATTAATAAAAATATACTTAAAATAGTGAAATTTTATGATATTTTTTTATAAATTTATAAATTTTAGAAAATAAAAAGTAAATTTTATTTAATTTTAAAAACTACTAATCGCTATTTTATATGCTCTCATCGTGAAAGCTTTAAGTGTTTCATAACTATAGACGTCTTTGTGCACGCAATTAATTAGTCTCAAGACAACTTAACCTCTATTAAAGTAGCAATAAATTATGATTACAATGATGAAAAACAAATATATTATCCGTTTAAGAATTTAAGAAGCTAAATTTAGAGAAATTTTGAAGTACTTTTGTTTAGATATAAAAAGCAAC
>JALFKC010000051.1 GCA_022775765.1 Campylobacter sp.
TTTTTAAGCTGGTTTAGGTAAAATCTTTATCAATTTGATTTGATTTTTAATTAGTTAAATTTAAATTTTACTCATTCAAACTAACTCTTTTTGAAAAATCTAAAAAGTGCCAAATGTGTTTGAATTTATGCAATTTGATATTTTCATTTTTATAATTTAAATAGAATATTTTACTTTTAAATATAGTTCAAATTTTAAGCAATTTTACTATTTTAAAACACCAAGCTATTTATGCCATATCCCAAATTTGCGGTTAATGTCAAAGGCGTCTTTGATTGCAACTAATTTTAATAAGGTAAATTTACCTTAAATTTATCCCCATCAAATTTACCAATGCACCGCTAAAGCTACTCTCTAAAGCTTTGCTAAATTTATCCATCAAAGGCGTTTTTGGCCATACTGGTGAGCTGACTCCACTTAGGGTTTCTACCCTTAATTTAGCGTCTTGCAGCGTCCCAACCCTATCAATTAGTCCTAGTTTTTTCGCGTCATCAGCTAAAAATACTCTCGCGTTTGCCCAGCTATGTTTGGCGTTTATATTAAGCTTTCTTGCCTTTGCAACTTCAGTGGTAAAAAGTTCGTAACTTTTATCAGTTAGTTCTTGCAAACTTTGCCTCTCAAGCTCGCTCCACTCTCTCATAATAGTTCCGGCTTGTTTGTATTCACCAGCTTGCACAGTTTGGGTAGAAATGCCGATTTTATCGGTTAAGTTTTGGATATTCATACCCTGCATTATTACGCCAATTGAGCCTATCATTGCTCCCTTATTAGCATAAATTTCCCTAGCCCAAACGCCACCCAAATAGCTTCCACTAGCCATCGTCCCACCTGCATACGCAACTACTGGAATCTTCTCATTTAGTGCTTTTATAGCACCGCTTAGTTCAAAACTAGGTGCTAACGCTCCGCCAGGACTATCTATAAATAGTAGCACACCTTTGATCTCTTTGTTTTCAGAGATTTTATAAATTTGATTTAAAATTTTAGTATCGCCCATTATAGGACCTTTTAGATCGATAATGGCTAAATTTGCATCCGATTTGGTTGTGGTAGAAAACGCCCCAAAAAGCCCAGCTATCAAAGCTATAACTACAAAAAATTTGATGACAAATTTCAAAATATCAGCAAAAAATGCACCGATTGATTTCATAATTTCCACTCTTTTCCTCCTATAAATATAGTCTCACTCTCTTTGGTTTGAAGTATAAGCTCAAGTGCGATCTGATCTTCATCGCACACTTCAAACCCCTTAAATACCGCAATATCGGCTAGTTTGCCAGCTTCTAAGCTTCCATTTTCCAACCCCAAAGCTTTAGCCCCACTAAGTGTGCTAGCAAGAAGTAGAGTTTTGGCTAAATTTGGCAAATCTATTTCGCTATGAATTAGCAAATTTGCCCTTAATTCATCAAAAAAATTCAGACTTATATTTGAGCTAAGCCCATCAGTGCCGATATTTAGTGATAATCCACTATCCAAAACCGCACTTAAATTTAATGGCTTACTAATAAGCCTATTTGAAACCCCGCAAGTTGTAACCGAGTGCAAAGATGGATCAAAAACGCCAAAATCATCCACATAAACACAATGCGTAAAAAGCGTCCTAACGCTCTCAAAATACTCAATAAACTCATATCCATCATAAAATGGCCTAATATTTTTATCAAAAAAGCTTAGCCACTCTTTAAATTCACCATTTCCATTAAAGAGCCACTGTTTTTCATATTCGCTTTCCAAAAAATGTGTGCTTAAAATGAGCGAGTTATCTTTGGCAAACTTAGCGGCTTTTTTAGCGAGTTCGCTTCTTGTAGAGTAGGGGGCGTGAACTGAAATAGCTGGGATAAAATTATCGCTTTTAAGCTTAGCGATTTTTTCAAAACGGCTCAAAAAATTATCCCAGTTTTTGGTTATAGCCGAGTCATTTGCACCCAAAATTTCACTAAAAAGCACCACCCTAGCTGGGCTAGAGACGCACTCGTTGGTATCTAATCCATAGCTTGAAACCGCCCCAATTGTGCCAACGCCACTTTTTATCATTGTGTTTATAGCCTTAGTTACAACCCCACCACTCAAAGAGCTTGTAAGGTCAATCCTAGCTTCAACTATACTTTTGACCCATTTTAGAAAATCCCCATAATAAAGACTTGTGAGATTTTGGCTAAACTCAAGGTGGGTGTGGGTGTTGATGAGTGATGGCATAACTATACTATCACTATAATCATAAATTATGGTGTCTTTAAATTTAGCGTAAATTTCATCAAATTTGCCAATAGAGCGAATTCTATCATCAAAAGCGATCGCCATATCTTTTAAAATAGTGAAATTTTCATCGCAAATTAGGATGTATTTTGCCTTTAAAATATTCATTTTTCTCCTTGAGCTTAAATTGTAGCGAAATTTTAGATATAATACGCATAATTTTATCTTAAAAGGAATAATATGAAAATAATGGTAATTCAAGGACCAAACATCAATATGCTTGGAAAAAGAGAAAAAAATATCTATGGCAATATGACTATGGAAGAGATTCACAGCCAAATGAAGGCAGTTGCAGACCAAAGCAACAACGAAATAGAGTTTTTCCAAAGCAATTTTGAGGGCGAAATAGTAGATAAAATCCAGGAGTGCTATGGTGAGTTTGATGGCATAATCATCAATCCAGCTGCATATACTCACACCTCTGTTGCGATAAGAGACGCACTTTTAGCAGTTAGCTTGCCAGTAATTGAGGTGCATATCTCAAATATCGCAAGAAGAGAGGAATTTAGACAAAAGAGCCTTATTTCTTCAGTTACAGCAGGGCAAATCATCGGCTTTGGGCCACTTGGGTATCATTTGGCGATGATGGCGATGATTCAGATTTTTGAACAGATCAAATTAGTCAAAGCAGCCAGAGAAAAAAAACAAACTAATGAGTAGTTATATACTTCAAGATCAAAATGCCGTATTTTATGAGTGTGGCTATAGCTGCGACAATGAAATTTTACTAGTTAGCAAAGATGAGAAGTTTTTGCTAACTGACGCTAGATACGGCATAGAAGCTAGTGAGCTTTCGCGGGATACAGAAGTTATAATTATCAAAGACACTCTAATCAAAGAGTGTGCTAGCCTTATAAAAAAGCTTGGGTTAAAAGAGCTGATTTTTGACCCAAATGACTTTACTTACGCACAGTTTATTGCTTTGAATACTGAAGTTAGCGTAAAATTTATCAGCAGGCCAAATTTTTCCAAACTAAAAAGAATTGTAAAAACTAGTGATGAGATTTCACTTCTAAAGCAAGCTAGCACCCTTGGAGCAAAATGCTTTGATGAGTTTGCTTATTTGATTAAATTTGGTTCTAGCGAAAAAGAGCTATTTTTTTATGCAGAGCAAACTTTCAAGCAAAAAGGTGAGTGCGGCCTATCTTTTGAGCCAATTGTAGCCATAAATCAAAATGCCGCTAAGGCTCACGCCTTACCAAGTGAGAAAAAGCTAAAAAATGGCGATCTATTTTTGCTTGACGCGGGAGTTAGATATCAAAAATACTGCTCTGATAGAACTAGAACGGCGTGTTTTGATGGTTTGATAAATTTCTCAAAAGATCAAATTTTTAAAAGTCAAAAACAAAATGAAATTTATGAAATCGTCAAAGAGGCTCAAAAAAAGGCGATTGAGTTTATAAAACCGGGCGTTTTAGCCAAAGAAATAGACGCTGTGGCTAGAGAGATCATCGTTTCAAATGGGTATGAAAAGCAGTTTTTTCATAGTACAGGGCATGGCGTTGGGCTTGATATACACGAACTTCCTATCATTTCGCAAAAAAGTGACACTGTTATAAAAGAGGGGATGGTTTTTAGCGTAGAACCTGGCATTTATATTGAGAATGAATTTGGTGTTAGAATTGAAGATGTGGTGGTTGTAACGCCTGATGGGTGCGAAATTTTATAATGTTAAAAGGGGCTAGGGCTTTTATAAAAAGCGAGTTTTTTCCATCAAAATTTGCATTCAAAAATGGCTATAAATTTAGCTTTATTTTAGGCGTTGGGGGTAATGTCGGCGATACTAGAACTAGATTTAAAAGGCTGTTTTGGCGTCTTAAAAAAGACAAAAGATTTCATATAGTTTTAATCTCATCTATTTTAAAAAATGAGGCTTTTGGCTACAAAAATCAGCCCGATTTTTTAAATGCGGTTATGCTTTTGCAAACTTCGCTATCGCCACTTCAAACGCTTAAAATTTGCAACCATTTAGAAAGGGTTTTTAGACGCCAAAGAAGCTTTAAAAACGCCCCTAGAACGCTTGATTTAGATTTGTTGTATTTTAGCAAAAAAGTTAGACCCCAAACACGCTTGATTTTACCGCACCCAGGCGTTAATGATAGGATTAGCGTGATAGTGCCATTAGGAGAAATTTTATAAGGAAATTTATGGATTACAAACAAATTTTTAAAGAGATAAGAAGCTCAAAAGTTTTAAACAAGTTGCCACAAAATTGTGTGACATTTTTTGGCTCGGCTAGATTTGATGAGAGCAATGAGTATTGCCAAAAAACTGCCATTTTAGCTGGGCGTCTAGCAGATAGTGGATACACTATCATTACAGGTGGCGGTGGTGGGATTATGCAAGCTGCCAATAAAGGAGCTTATGAAAGTGACCCAAACAAAAGTATAGGGCTTAATATAATTTTGCCAAAGGAACAAGGGGTTAATGAGTATGTCACGCACTCTTTGATGTTTTCACAGCTCGCACTTAGAAAAACAGCCCTAATTGTAAAATCGGAAATTTTTATCATAATGCCTGGCGGATTTGGGACGATGGATGAGCTTTTTGAAATTTTGGTTTTGGTGCAAACTAGACTAAAAAAAGCAAAAATTTATCTTTATGGGGTGAGCTTTTTTAGGCCTTTAATTGAGTTTATGAAAACTTCACTAATTGAGACTAAGGCGATATCGCCAAGTGATTTGGATATTTTTGTTTTGAGTGATGACATAGATGAAATTTACTCAAAAATAGTTGGAAATTAGTTTTTTGTTGCGATAAATTTTGTTAGAATTATGGATTAAAATATAATTATTAGGAAATAAAATTGAAAATTTTAGTTGCGATGAGTGGTGGTGTAGATAGTTCAATGACTGCCAAAATTCTTAAAGACGCAGGCAATGAAGTTCAAGGGTGTTATATGAGACTTCACAAAAAACCTGGCTACCACGAAGAAAATATCAGAAAAGTGAAAAAAGTCGGAGAGTTTTTAGGGATCAAAACTCATATTTTGGACCTTGAAGATGAATTTGAAGAGATGGTTTATAAGCCATTTGTTAGTTCGTATAAAAATGGCCTAACACCAAATCCCTGTGCCCTTTGTAACCGCTATATCAAGCTTGGAAAACTGCTTGAGTTTGCCAAAAGTTTGGGGTGCGAAAAGCTAGCAACTGGGCACTATGTAAGGGTTGAGGATTCGCTTTTGAAGGTTGCAATTGACCTTAGCAAAGACCAAAGCTATTTTTTGGCAAATATTGACCCCGCTTCACTTCCTTTTATGATTTTCCCGCTTGGTGGTATGTATAAAAGCGAAGTTAAGGCTATGGCTAGAAACTACCCTGAGCTTATAGAGATTGCAGGACAGAAAGAAAGCAGTGAAATTTGCTTTGTAGAGACCACTTATATTGATATTTTAAAACGCCATTTTGACCCTGATATGCTAGGAATTGTTAAGGATAAAGATGGCAATAAAGTTGGAAAACATGATGGATATATGCACTACACAATCGGTAAAAGACGCGGTTTTAGCGTAGATGGTGCACACGAGCCTCACTATGTTACTTCCATCAACCCGAACTCAAATGAGATCACAGTTGGGACAAAAGATGAGCTTGATACCTATAACTTTAATCTTAAAAATTTTAATAATTTTTTAAGCTTTGAAAAAATTAAAAATATGGATAAAATTTATGCCAAAATTCGCTATAGAAGCAAAAAACTTGAGGCTAAATTTGATAATAATTTTAAAAGTGTGCATTTAAAAACACCAGCTAGTGGCGTAGCATCTGGGCAATTAGCGGTATTTTATGATGAGTTTGATAGGGTTGTGGCAAGCGGTTTTATAGCTTGAGTTTGTAAAATTTTACTAAAATTAATAATAATTTTTGCATTATAATTGAAAAATTATGTCAAAAAGTGATAGAATATCCATTTGCATTTAAAACAATATAATAATAAAATTTGCTTTTAATGTAAAAAAAGATATAATCAACTTCAAATTTATTATAAAGGAAAGGTATGACTGAACAAAACGACAGACGCGGTTTTATCGGTATGGCTTTTGGTGCGGTTGCAGCGGTGGGCGGAATATTTTCGCTTGTTGCTATGAAAAAGACATGGGATCCGCTTCCAAGCGTAAAAGCAGCCGGAATTACTAGCGTGGATCTAAATGCGGTAAAAGAGGGTGAGCTGTATCAAACAGAGTGGCGTAAAAAACCTATCTTTATCATCAAAAAGACAGCTGAGATGGCACCAAATGATGCTAGAGATGTGGTTGTTGGTAACGATAGATTTATAGTGTGCATAGGACTTTGCACTCACTTAGGCTGTATCCCTGCTTATAAGCCATCAAATAGTGAGTTTGTGTGTGCGTGTCACGGCGGTATTTTCAATGCTGATGGAGTTAATACTTTTGGACCACCTCCAAGACCGCTTGATATTCCACCTTTTAAAGTTGATGGCACAAATCTAGTTCTTGGTGAAGTTGGACCTGAGTATGAAAAACTCATGGCTAACGCTTAAAAGGGGGTTGTATGGCACATATTAAAAAATCAAATAGCTTATTTGAATGGTTTGATCAAAGACTTGCGATAGATAAATTTTGGAAAGTTTTGGCAGCTGAGTACTGGATTCCAAAAAACATAAGTTTTCTTTGGGCAATGGGTGTTATTTTATTAGTTTTATTTGTTTTACTGCTTGTTAGTGGGCTTATGCTTTTATCATATTACAAACCTGATGCATTGACTGCATTTGATAGCGTAAATAAAGTCATTATGCAAGAGGTTGAGTATGGTTGGCTTTGGAGACATATTCACGCAGTTGGTGCGTCTGTAGTTTTCTTAATTATATATATTCATACTCTAACAGCGATCTATTACCGCTCATACAAAAGTGGCAGAGAGATGATTTGGGTAAGCGGTATTATCATAATGATACTATTTTCTGCTGAAGCGTTTAGTGGATATATGCTTCCTTGGGGGCAGATGAGTTACTGGGCAGCACAAGTTATCACTCAGCTTTTTGGTGGTATTCCAGTTATTGGTGATGCGGTAGTTGAGTGGATTAGAGGCGATTATGCAGTTAGTGACCCAACTCTTACAAGATTTTTTATGCTTCATGTATGCTTGCTTCCTTTGCTTATTATAGTTTTGATTGCAGTGCATTTTTACTCTCTAAGAGTTCCACATGTCAATAATCTTGACGCTGAAGAGCTTGATTTTGACTTAGAGGCTGAAAAATACCTTGATGGCAAGACAAAAGAGTCAAAAGTTATACCATTTTGGCCGGGATTTTTGGCAAAAGATTTTTTTTATGTAAGTATCTTTTTGATATTTTTCTTTTATTTGGTTGGCTTCCACTATGGATTTGCTATGGACCCAATAAATTTTGACCCTGCAAATCACCTAAAAACTCCAGCACACATCTATCCTGAATGGTATTTTTTGTGGGAATATGAGATTTTAAGAGGATTTTTCTTTGATGTAGGACCTTTAAAAGCGGCCGATATCGGACTTATGGCGTTTGGTTTTGCTATGGTTTCACTACTATTTATCCCTTGGCTTGATAGAAGTGATGTAGTTGAACCGGCTCACAAAAACAAAGCGTTTTTTGTATGGTTTTGGGTTTTGATAGTGGATATGATAGCTTTAAGTGTATTTGGTAAGCTTCCTGCTGATGGATATACTTTAGGTATAGCTAATACCTATATAGGATTTGTGCTTTCTATAGGATATATTTTCCTTATACTTGTAGCACTACCTTTGATAACTATAAATGAAAGAAAAAGGAGAGCTGCATGAAAGAGATAAAAACACTAATAATTGTCATTTTCTTTTCAGGTTTGCTTTATATTGGGATAGAGCCTTATGCACACAGCAAGCTTAATCCAGCTGTTGCACCTGCAAACTACGACTTTGCGGCCGAAGATATTGCCCTTGCAACTACAAATGTTGAAAAAGCAAAAACAAGTGTCACAAGGGCTGAAAAAATTGGCGATGAAAAAATGATAGATGGTGCTAAAAAAGAGCTTGAGATAGCAGAAGCTAGTCTTAAAACTTATAGCGAGTTTTGGGACGGAATAAACGTTATTGATCTCTCAAAAGGCGACACAGCTAATGGTAAAGAACTATTTAGTATGGCGTGTGTGAGTTGTCACTCACTAACTGCTGATGGATTTGAGCCTATGATGAGTGCAATTGATGGAAGTAATGCATATGGGGTTAATCCACCAGATCTTAGCAGTGCAGGCAAAATTTATGACGCTAAATTTTTAGCTGCGGTTATTCAAAAGCCAACTTTAGCTATGAAAGTGGATCATAAATTTGATGGTGTTGAAAACTTCCACCCTATGACTGAGTTTATGGGAATGGGCGGTGATGTTAATGAAGAGACTGCCGATATCGTAGCATATCTTAAATCAGTTGCTCCAGCAAATATGGAAAACAAAGAGGTATTTGTAGATGCTTGCGTAAGATGCCATGATATGAAATATGATGAAGTTTATGTGGGTGGTGATAGAGTTGCACTTGCAAACTATCTTGGATCAAATCCCCCTGATCTTTCAATGTATATCAGATCAAGAGGCGTTCAGTATCTTCATGAGTTTATGAACGATACTCAAAAGCTTCTTCCAGGAACTGCTATGCCTAGAGTGGGTCTTACTAGTGAGGCTGAAGCTCAAGTTGTAGCATATATGCAAGATATTGGTGATTCTAAAAAAGACGAGAGAGAAAAAGTAAGTATCTATATAATGATATATTTTGTGATACTTGCTGTATTTGCTGGTCTTTGGAAGAAAAAGATCTGGTCTAAACTTCACTAATGAGTGGCTCAAAAAGAGCCATCTTTATGAATTTATCTTTAAACGAATTTCATTTAGAAGATATCAAAAGCCCCAACCACGGGGCTGTCTTTGCTAAAAGCAAAGATTATACTATGCTTATTCTAAGACTTTTTGAGTATAAAAACAAAAAAATCAGACCTTTTAATATTAATCTTATCATCAAAAACGACGAGATTTTTTGCTATGAAAATGGTGAATTTATAGCTTATAGTTTTGATGAGCTGTTTTCAAAGCTTGATCCATATATCGATAGAGTTGTGATGATAGGTGATGAGTTTTTAAAACAGACTCAAAAATTCGAAGATAAATTCTACTCAAAACACAATATCAAAAATTTCAACTCATCTTGGTTTGAGTTAAAAAGCGGGCTAATTAAAATTTCAAGCATACTTTTGCAAAGCTGCGAAGCACTTAAGGACTTTTATATTTATCATTGCAAGGATAGTGAGAGCTTAAAGTATAAATTTGGCGAATTAGTCGAAAATTTAGAGAGATCCAAAAATTACGCCTTTCGCTCTACTCAGAATTTAGACACGCTTTATAGCTTGTATTCTAAATTTAACAATGATAAAATTCAATCATCTATCTATACTCTTACTTTGATTTCAGGGATATTTTTGCCACTGAATTTGATAGTTGGATTTTTTGGGATGAATGTTTCATCGCTTCCATTTACAAGTGGCAAAGGTGGGATATTTTTTGTAGTTGCGATAATGAGCGTTGTGATAGCGTGTTTTGTTTTGCTTTTAAAGTTTATAATTGACAAAAATACAAAGTAGAAAAATGATAGGTATTGATATAGTTAAAATTGAGCGAATTTCAAAAATTAGGGCTAAATTTGGGGCTAAATTTATGAATAAATTTTTAAACCAAAATGAACAGTTTCTGATCAAAAGTGACGCTTCATTGGCTGGATTTTTTGCTGCTAAAGAGGCCTTTTCCAAAGCGATTGGCGTTGGGATTGGAAGCGAATTTGGATTTAGGGATATTGAAATTTACAAAGACCAAAAAGGTGCTCCAAAGCTCAACATTAGCCAAAGATTAAAAGAGAAATTTGCCATCACAAAAGCAGATCTTAGTATCAGTCACGATGGCGGATTTGCCATCGCAGCTGTGATAATTAGCTAGGATTATTTAGGAAGATCAAGTGCGATTATCCTTTTTTTATCCACTGGACTAAATTGGTTGATATACTCATAAGCCTCTTCATAGTCATCATCCATAAAACTTGCAATTTTGACTATAAACTCATAGAGCTCCTCATCATCCATTGCCTCAAATTTATCATCGTATTCTTCAAGTACTTCGTGTATGTATGCCTCAAGTTCTAATTCATCGTATGTCATATTTCCTCCAAAAAATTTTTGAATTATAATACAAAAAAATGTTTTTTTCAACATTTTTGCAAAATTTCAAAAATTTTATGAAAATTTCAAAAAAATTATGATAAATTTTCTCAATTAAATTCAAAAAAAGGATACAAATGCAAAAAATAAAAATAGGGATAGTTGGTTATGGTAACCTTGGCAGTGGCGTTATTGAAGCACTAAAATTCGCTTCAGATATGGAGTTGGTTGGTATTTTTTCAAGACGAGAGCTAGATAAAAATGAGATTGGTTATCCTTGTTACAAGATTGATAATTTAAAAGAGTTTCAAGGCAAAATAGATGTGATGATACTTTGTGGTGGCTCGGCTACTGATTTGCCAGAACAAACCCCAAAAATTGCTCAATATTTTAGCACGATTGATAGTTTTGATACTCACGCTAAAATCCCTGAGTATTTTAAAGCTGTCGATGAAGTGGCTAGTAAAAACGGCAATGTCTCAATCATAAGCGTTGGATGGGATCCGGGTCTTTTTTCTATCAATAGACTTTTGAGTGAGGCGATTTTGCCAAATGGCAAAACTTATACATTTTGGGGCAAAGGGCTATCTCAAGGCCACTCTGACGCAGTTAGAAGAGTTGAGGGTGTGCTAAAAGGCGTGCAATACACTATCCCTGATGAAAATATCATAAAAGAGATCAGAGATGGCAAAACCCCAGAAGTTACTGGTTACACTGCACATAAAAGAGAGTGCTTTATCGTAGCAAAAGATGGTGCTGACAAATCTAAAATCGAAAGCGAAATCAAAAATATGCCAAATTACTTTAAAGAGTATGAAACTACTGTAAATTTTATAAGCCTTGATGAGTTTGAGCGCGACCACACTGCGATGCCTCACGGTGGATTTGTGATAAGAGGTGGCACAACTGGTAAAAATACAAATCAAGTTTATGAGTTTAATCTTAAACTAGGAAGTAATCCTGAGTTTACCTCTAGCGTACTTGTGGCGTATGCAAGAGCGGCCTATAGAATGAAATTAGCAGGTTATAAAGGTGCAAAAAGCGTATTTGATGTAGCCCCAGCCCTAACTAGCCCAAAATCAAAAGAGGAGTTATTAAAAGAGCTACTCTAACAGAGCTGAAATTTGTAGATTTAACTCTACAAATTTCAGATATTTTATTTAAAATTACTGTTTTAACTGTTTTATAATTTATAAATTAATTCTATCAAATTTATCTTATCATCTTTACAAAAGTGGTGCTATAAGCCTAAGAATTGAGTTTCTTATTTTACCTAAAAAGCCATCTTTTTTGAGGTCGTCGAATGTCATTTTATCTGAGCTTAAGATATCTTTTTCAAACTGCTCTTTTAAATTTTGTGTAATTTCTTTATTATAAAAAACGGTATTAATCTCATAATTGATATCAAAACTTCTTGCATCAAAATTACAAGTTCCGATGGTTGAGATATCATCATCACAAATCACAACTTTGCAGTGCAAAAAGCCATCCATATAGCTATATATTTCTACTCCAGCCATCAAAAGCTCTTCAAAATATGTCCTTGCGACCCAGTAAGTTATCATTTTATCAGGTATGCCTGCTATCATTAGGCGGACTTTTTTGCCAGAAAGTGCGGAAATTTTGAGCTGTTCTAGCAAAGCTTCATCTGGGATAAAATATGGCGTTTGGATTAATACTTCGTGTTTGGCATTAGTTATCATTTTGGTATATAAATACTTAAGGCTTGGATAGTTACTATCTGGACCGCTTGAGCTAAGTTGGGCTGGATATGAGGTTTCGTATTTTTTATCCATTGCGATTTTGATCTCATTTCTTACTTTTTCATACTCGATTTCGCCACCGCTATTTAGCCAGTCAGTCAAAAACACCACCAAATAATACAAAAATAGCTCCCCTTCAACCCTTACATTCGTATCTCGCCACGAGTTAAATTGCTCGCCCCCTGTTATGTATTCAATACCTAAATTCATCCCGCCTGTGTGAAGTACGTAGTAGTCGATAATTGTCATTTTGCGGTGGCTTGAGTAGTTGAGTTTAAAAATAGAGTGCTTAACATCTAAAAAATACAAAAACTCAACCCCAGCTTCATTTAGCTCTTTTCTATACGCCTTGCTTATGCGGTTTAGTGAGCCAACGCCATCAAATATCAGCTTGATTTCGACGCCCTCTTTAGCTTTTTGAACTAGCACATTTTTTATCGCTTCACCAAGTTCATCTGATCGCCATATAAAATACTCCATAAATATCGCTTTTTTGGCATTTTTGAGATCTTTTAAAAGTGAGCTAAACGCCTCCTTGCCATTATAATAAATCTCATAATTATCATTGAAATTTGGCAGAGTTTTTTCACTTCTGTATAAAAGAGTGATGATCTCTTTGGTTTGATTTGTGAGATTTGGATGAGAGATAAACTCTTTGAATTTCTCTTCTGGTAAGCTTTTTTCAAAGATACTTGCACTATCAAATTCGCTAAAATCTGGGTTTAGCATATAAAGCATACCGGTGCGGTTGGTTTTAAAGATAAATTTGTTGATAATTTTCCTTTGACGCCAGTTAATTCCTAGAAGCAAATACGCAAGTATTCCGATGATTGGCACAAAAAGTATCACCATTACCCAGCCTGAGGTGGCACTGGGAGTTTTGTTTGAAAACAGCACCGAAATCACTGCTAAAATACAGATTAAAAAATAGATATGTTCTATCGATATTAACCAAAGCAAAAAATTTCCCATAAATTTCCTTTTTTTTGAAAGTGTAATGAGTATTATATTGTTTTTGATATAATAAACGGATGAAATTTGATTTACATATGCACTCAAATTTCTCTGATGGAAAAGCAAGCGTCAGAGAAATTTTAAAAATCGCCAAAAAGCTTGGCACCGGTATCGCTATAACAGATCACAATGAGCTAAGGGGTTCTATTATGGCCTCTAAAATCGCCAAAAGGATGAATATCCCATACTTCATCGGCGTAGAACTTGGTACCAAAGAGGGCAAAGAGATGCTGCTATATTTTAGGGACGCTGCGTTGGCTAGAGAGTTTTATGAAAATGAGATTAAGCCTTTTAAAACCACTAGGATGACTAGAATTAGTAGAGCGATGAGTGAATTTGTGGGTGAAAATGGCAAAAATTTAAAGGCAAAATATGGCATTTTTTTAAGCGTAATTCCACACCCTTTTGCTATGCTTTATAAAAATATCTTTAGCGACAAAACTTTGGGCGAGAAAATGCTTGAGTTTTGCGATGGCATTGAGTGTATTAACGCTTCTCAAAGCAAAAAGTCCAATGCAATGGCGATGATTTTGTGCAAAGAGAGAGGCAAACTTCCTTTTGCTTCGACTGACGCACATTTGCCTGAAAATATTGCTAAACTAAGCACAAATTTAGAGTTTTTATCTGGCGGTGGTAAAATTTACTCTATGGATAATGAGTTTGATTTTTATAAAGAGTTTGAAAGTGTAAATTTTAAGATAACCAAAAGTGATATTTCATACAATAACTATCACGATAGTATCTATAGTATCGCAAAAATGATATATCAAATTTCAAAGAAAAATTTCTACCATTCGTTTATAAAGAAACAATAATCATTATCGTTTTAAGTATGAATTTATCTTTAGTTTGATAAACTTCTTTTTATGAATAAAAAGTTGGAATTTTGTTTAAAAACAGTAGTTTTTATCTCTTTGGGATTGATGTTTTGTTTGAAATTTACTGAGATAGTTTGGTATTTTGATACTTCGATTGGAGTAAAACTTATGCTTGCAAATTTTATATTTATGAGTTTATTTGCAATACATTTTTTTCTTATCTATATTTTAAATTTTAAATATATATCTGTTTGGTTTATTTTGACAACTCTTAGTATAATATTGATATGATGAAGCTTTTTCATAGATACATTGGCATAGTTTTTGCATATATTGGATTTTTTATTTTTTATAGTGGAACGCTTGGTTATTTTAGAGATGAAATTAATTTTTTTATGCAACCAAATTTATATAAATTTGAGTATAAAAATAGCGATTATATAAATTTAGGGCTTAATTATCTAAATCAAAATCATAAAAATGCTGATATTTGGGAGATAACACCACCAAATATGCCTATTCCGTATATAAAAGTCGCCTATAAAGATGATGAAAAGGTTTTTACTAGTCGTAAAAGAGTAGTAAATTTAGATCCAGTAAATGGCGAAATTATAGCTTTAAAACCAACTTATGGCGGAAATTTTATAGCAAAGCTTCACTATAATTTGTGGTTTATGGATATTAAAATAGCTAGAGAAATCTCTTGTTTTTTAGGATTTGGTTTGCTTTTTGTATTTTTTAGCGGATTTTTAGCTAGAAAAAATATCTTTAAAAATCTTAATCTTAAATTTACAGCTATAAATTTTCATATAGGTACTGGAATTTTTGGATTTTTAGTGCTTTTTGTAGTGATTATAACTGGTATTTATCTTACAGAGCGTTTTGTTTTGAGTGAAATTTACGAAAAAGCTATGAGCGAAAATAGACAAGTACTTCAAGATGATTTTTATGAAAAAGCCAAATTAAAGAGACAAAAAGGTAAAAAAATGACACAAATTTCACCGCAAAAATATCAAATCACACCTAGCGATATGCAAAATATCAAAGAGCTTTGCTATGGCGAAAATTTTTCAAAAATCATAATCACAAAAAGAGAAAATGGTGTATTTTTGCAAATTAATTACCCATCAAAAACCCTTTTTAGCGGAACTAAAATGAACTTTATTGCCAAGGCTTATGATATCAAAACCAAAAAATTAGTCGATAGCAAAACTACTTTAAACCTAGCGACGCCAAAGTTTGTAAATTTACTGTTTAAAAATTTACACAATGGCGAAATTTGGAGTTTTGGTTGGAAAATGGTTTTTGTTATTTTTGGAATATTTAGCTCTTTATTATGCATATATGGTATTTTAGCTAGTAGATATAAAAACTCTAAAATAATAAAAATCTTAAACAACACTATTTTTATAGGGTTAAATCTCGCTTTTGGGACATATTTATTAGTAAATCAACTTATTTTTGATAGTGCAAATTTAGAAATTAAAGCGTTTTTTGGCTCTTTGATAGCTATTTTTATACTTTCTTGCTTTATAAAAAATTATCTTTATGCACTTAGTAGTTTTGCAGTTTGGATTGTGTTTTTGTTAGTTGGTATTTTAGCTTTAAAAAACGGAGCAATGCATAGTGAGATTAGTGCGATACTTTGTATCTGCTTTTTATCCATAGGTCTATCATTTGGCTATTTAGGGATTAAATTTAAAAAGGAGAGAATATGAGAGCCTGTTAATCTATCAAAAAGGTCAAAAATGAAAAAGATTGTGTTAATTAGTTTTGTCTATGCTTGTGCGTTTGGCGATCAGATAGTCATCAAAGATCTAAATGTCACAGCAAACAAAGCCAAAGGCGGTGGTGCTATCAAAACAGGCGAGTTTTTGGGCTCGACTAGTTATGATAGGGATTATTTGAATAGTTCGTTAAAAGGTGATGGAGTGATATCAAATATCATCAAAGCAAATCCAAATGCAAGAGTTAGCTTAGGTGAGAGAACTTCTAAAAATAGTGGTGAAATTTTACCACAAAATATCTCTATAAATGGAGCGGAGATTTATCAAAATAATTTTTTGGTTGATGGGGTAAATATCAACAATGATATCAATCCATTAGGTGGCGTAATAAGCACTGGAGCGGCTGCCAATAGGACACCATTTTTAACCAATCCGTCTCAAGGATTAAATATTGATACCGATTTACTTGAAAATATTGAAATACTAGATAGCTCAGTTAGTGCAAAATATGGCTCATTTCAAGGTGGTGTGGTAAGGGCTAAAACAAAAGACCCAAGGCGTGGTTTTCACGGAAAGATAAACTTTAGCTACACTTCGGATGATTGGCAAAAGTTTCACATAGCCAAAGAAGAACAAGATGATTTTGATTATTCAACCAATTCAAGTTATCAGCCCGATTTTAAAAAATACAAAACAGGTGTAACTTTAGAAGGGTTTTTGAGTGATAATTTTGGTTTGATAATGAACTACAATCAAACTTATTCTAAAATTTATCAACAAATATACCAAAAAGATTACGATTTAGAACCATCACTTGTGGGTTCAAAACGCAAGCTATATAGAAAAAATGAGAATCTATTTTTAAAAGGACTTTGGTATGCAAATGATAGTCTTACAGTAAGGCCAAGTTTTACATATTCACCATACAAAGCCACCTACTATTCAACTGGCGGACACAATGCTGGGGCTAAAGTTGAGGGTGGTGCGATAGGTGGAAGTGTTGAGTTTGATTACGATACAAGCTTTGCAAATATCAATCAAATTTTTTCATATCAAGAGTCTCAAATGTCAAGAGATACTAATAGCGATAGGATGTTTGTTTGGCGTAAGACAAAAAGTATGCCAGGAGTTACTAAAAGTAAAACTGATAATGTCATTGATGGAGTTGGTGGCGATGTAGATCAAAAGCAAAGTAAGTTCGCATATAGTTTGGATGTGGAATTTAACGAGTTTGATTTGGGGATAACTTCTCATAGTTTTATAGCAGGACTACATTTAGACAAAACCGATGCAAAATATGATATCAAAAATCCATATTATCACGCAACTACGCCTTTAAATTTAGGCATATTTAGCTGCAAAAAAGATGATATATTTTGCCTTGATGATGAGATAATAGCTAATAGATATCAAAACTGGTCAGGCCAGTATTTTAACCGCTATAATTACTATCAAGGCAAAATCGATGTTGATATGAAAACTTACGCATTTTATCTTGAAGATAAGATTAAGATTGATAGATTTACTATAAGGCCGGGTTTTAGGCTTGATAAAAACGACTATATGGGCAATCTTAACTATAGCCCAAGACTTAGTGTGAATGCTGATGTCTTTAATGATGATAAGACAAATATTTTTGGTGGCTATAATAGATATTATGGAAGAAGCATTTTTGCCTATAAGCTTAGAGATGGGATGAGTGCTCTAGAAAGTAGCTACAAAAGAAAAAATCCAAACTCACCTTGGGAATATGACAAAAGTGCTTTAAATAGCTATAATTTTAAAGATTTAGATGTCCCTTATGATGATGAATATGTGGTAGGTTTTGCACAGAAATTCGGAGATTTTGAACTTAGTGGCAAATATACAAGAAGAGAGGGCAAGGATCTAATTAGACGCACAAGTGCTAGCAAAATGGGTGCAACGCCAGGCGATGGCAAAACTCTTAGAAAGGATTATTACTACTACACAAACGAGGGTGAAAGCAAGACAAATATCTATACTTTAAAACTGAAAAATTTAAATCAATTAGAGGCTTTTGGGACTTATAACAGCTTTGAGATTTCATATAATTATATAGATACCAAAAGAAATTTTGATAATTTTAATGATATTTTTGATGATTACTACGACAAGGCTACTAAGGTTGTGTATAAAGATAAGGTTATCAATCAAACCGAACTTCCCAAAAACACTAATGATATTCCGTGGAAAGTTACAGCAACCACAATAACTAAAATCCCATCTATGCATTTTACTTGGTCGAATTTCTTTACTCTACAAGGTGGATATGACGCTATTGTAAGAGATGGTAAGGTGGATATAGATGGCAAAAGACTTACAAAATATAAGGACAAAAGCATTGATAACTCATTTACTTGGGATACTAGATTAAGTCTAGAGTTTCCTTTACCAAAGGAGAGTTTTGCATTTATAAATTTTGATATTTACAATATTTTGGATGATGAAAATGCTGTATCTATAAGTGATAATGGTGTGGTCAATTATGATGTGGGTAGGCAGTTTTGGTTAGAGGTTGGATACAGGTGGTAAGATGGAAGTTTTAAGTGAATATATTGATTATATAATTTTTGGCGTATTAGGATTTATGAGTTTTATATCTCTAAGTATAAGTATTGAAAGATTGATATTTTATCTAAGATTTAAGCAAAAAAATTATACAAATTTTACCAAACTCAAAAACGATCTTAGCAAAAATCTCACCGCACTTGGCATAATAGGTTCAAATGCACCTTATGTAGGGCTTTTGGGCACAGTTATAGGGATAATCATCACTTTTTTTGATATGGGAAAAAGTGGCAATTTTGAGACAACAGTAATAATGAGTGGCCTCTCAACTGCTCTATATGCTACAGCTTTGGGGCTTTTGGTTGCTATACCAAGCCTTATAGTTTATGGATTTTGTGTTAGAAAAGTCCAAAAAGAACTTGACATTTTCAAAGAAAATAAGGGGAGATCTTGATGGAAAATGATTTTAAATTAAATGTCGTTCCACTTATTGATGTTATGCTTGTTTTGCTGACAATTGTGCTTTGTGTGGCTAGCTTTATAGAGTATGGCAAGGTTGATTTAAACTTACCAAAAAGCTATAGCGGAAGTGGTGAGTTTCCAAAAGATAGGGTTGAGATTAATCTTGATAAAAATGGTGAAATCTCTTTTGATAATCAAAAGATGAGCTTAAGTTTTTTAAAAGAAAATTTACAAATCCTACCAAAGGATAAATTTATTATCTTTAAGGGTGATGAGAAGGCTTATTTTGGTGAATTCGTAGAAATTTTACAAATCTTAAAAGAGTGCGAACTTAGCAATTTTGTCATAATGACGCAGGTGCAAAATTGAATAGAAATTCATTCATCGCAATCACTTTATCTGGGGCGTTTCATCTTATAATAATATATGCTTTGATATTCAACGATTTGTTGAATACAAGCATAGCTGAAAGCAAAAATGATGGAGCTGTTTTTGCTCTTGAGTTTTATCAGGTTGTAGATGGCGATTTTAATAGTGATATGAGCGAAGATATTTTACAAAGTGCTGAAATTTCAAGCGTTGAAGCTGTTGAGGCCATAGAGACTTTGGAAGAAGAGATTATATTTGAAAATATAGAGAGTATCCATACAAAAGCCAAAAAGTCTCATCCAAAACCACCCAACTCTACACAAAAAGTCTCTCACACCCAAGCAGGTGGCAAGAGCGTAAGCGGTGATAAAATCTCTCAAAATACAGGCTCAAATCTTTTGGGTGAAATTTACGCTGCACTTAAAAAACACACAACCTATCCTAAAAAAGCACTTGAAAGAGAGTATGAAGGTAGGGTGCTTGTAAGTTTTAGGCAGATAAATGGTAGCGAGTTTGAATATATCAAAATCATAAAACCTTGCAAATGGGATATATTAAACTCACACGCACTTAGCATAGTCAAACACTCGGCCAAATCAATGCCTAAAAATGCGTATAACAAAGACATAACAGTTCCCATAACATTTAGCTTAAAGGAGATAAGATGAATATTATAGAGGTTATAAATTTAACACAAAATTTTTCTGGCAAAACGATTTATCAAAATCTAAATTTTAGCCTCAAAAAAGGCGAGGTTGTGGGGCTTTTAGGCAAAAATGGCGTGGGAAAATCAACTACGATTAATATTTTGATGGGAAATTTAGCCCCCACTAGCGGAAAATGCCTAATTTATGGCAAAAATGCGTCAAACCTGCCACCAAATATAAAATCCAAAATCGGACTTTTATACGAAGGATATGTGACATATGAATATTTAAGTATCAAAAATTTATATGAAATTTACAAATCTCAATACAAAAAAACCTTCAACAAAGATAAATTTTTTGGACTTTTTGATAAACTCGAAGTAAGCTTAAATCAAAAAATCAAAACTCTATCTTGCGGACAAAAATCTCAAGTCGTTTTGGGGCTAATTTTTGCTTGTGAGCCAGAAATTTTGATACTTGATGATTACTCTTTGGGCTTAGATAGCGGATATAGAAGGCTTTTTGTGGATTATTTAAAAGATTTTATCAAAAAAGGCGATAAAACCGTGCTGATGACAACTCATATCGTAAATGACCTTGATGGAATTTTAACAGACCTTATTATTATGCGGAAAAATTCACTCCCGCTTAATATCAAATTTAGCGAATTTAGCCAAAATTTCAAAGGTTACAGCGTCGCAAAAGACACAAATTTAAATGAAATCAGCGGAATTGAAAGCAAACTTTGTTTTGAAAATGAAAACCAAATCTTTGGATTTTTTAAAGACGCCATCGATGGCAAAGAGCTAGATTTAAGCTTTGAAGATAAATATTTGGGCTATGTTGGGAGATATTGATGTTTAAAAAAGAGTTTTATAAATTTAAAAATATCTACTTTATTTTTCTATCTTTGGTGTCGATTTTTTTGCTGCATTTTTTTTATCAAATTTTAAAAGCAACCGATGAAATCGGCGAAGTTGGGCTGAATTTATCATTTTTGCTAGATAAAGATTTTTCGTTTTATTATATCCAAGAGTTAAATTTGTTTTTTTGCTTAAGTATCGGCATCGCTTCATTTTTGCAAGAGCGAATAAATGGGCGTTTAAGATTAAGCCTTCATTTTCCAAACTCAAATTTTATTAACATTTCTTACATAATTTTTGGCGGTTTGATTATGATTTTTGTAACATTTTTGAGTGAAATTTTAGCGTTAAATTTGGTGCTTTTTAACTTTTATCCGGGCGAGATTTTAAAAGTCATAAATTTTCATCTCTTGCTTAATATGCTTTTTGGCGTTTGCATTTATCTATTTTGCGGGGCGATTATTATAGAAAATCTCAAAAAAATCGCTATTTTTAATTTAGCCATTTTACTTATAAGCGTATATTTTTATTTTAAAATCAACCCAGATATCTATAAATTTAGCAGTTTTTATCAAAATGAAGATGGATTTTTTTACTGCTTATTTTGTTTGATTTATGCGATTTTAGCTATTTTTTTAGCTTTTAAAGATTACAAAATGGGATATATCAGATGAAAATTTTAAGATTTATTCAAGCTTTTATGATTATTTTAGTTTTAGCGACTGTTTTTCCGCTAATTTATGATGCGATTTTTAGCGAAACAAAAAACAAAACAAATTTATACTATTCTCAAACTTTAAATGAATTTTTGATTGCAGATTATAACAAAAGCACCAAAAAATACACTTACAAAACTCAAAATGGCAAAAGTTTAAATTTAGATGAGTTTATGAGAGCTTTGCCTTTTAAATATTACAATTTTTTACTCGAAAAAAATGAATTTCCATTTGAAAAATGGGCAAATAAAGATTTAATCAAAACAAATTCTCAAAACCTAAATATCAAACCAAGCACTTACAATCAAAAGAAAATCCAGCTATTTACCATCTTTGAAGCAAATCCAAAATATTTAAAATTAAATTACAACTCTTTTGCGATCTCAAATTTGGTCAAATTTATAAATTTACAAAATTTAAGCATTGATGAAAATTTAAGCCAAAATTTTATCGCCGCTTTGAAAAATGCAAATTTTAATTTTCCTTTTGCTGAGTTTTACAACAATCCAACTACCAAAAAACCATTTGATGAAGGGGTATTTTTAAGTGATTTTGATGGCAAAATTTATCATCTAAAAATGATAAATTCACTTCCATTTGTAAAAGATACGAATTTAAAAAATATCGATTTTATGCTAGTTAGTGAAAATCCTAGAAAGGAGTTTTACGCAGCGATAATCGATAAAAATGGTTTTGGACTGATTAGCTATGATGATTATAAAATTATTCGTTTTGATAATCTGAATTACAATCCAAAAAATATGGAAATCAGCCTTGATATCAATCCGCTAAATAAATTTTTAACCATAAAAAGTAGTGATTTTGTAGAGATGATTTTGTTTGATTATGATTACAATGAGCTTAAAAGATTTAAAATCATCAAAGAAAAAAGCCAGTTTTTAAAGGTCAAACCATACATTTTTGCATTTTGGTTTGACAAAGACGATAGTTATAAATTTAAACTTAAATTTAACGGATATTTTTTGCAAACTTTAGGGATTAATTTAATTTTAATGCTTTTTTATATCGCTTTTAGACGCAAAAAAATCAATATTTTTAAAGCCGCGATAATCGCATTTGGTGGCATTTATGGAGTGATAGCAATTTTGGTAATTTGATTCGCTTTTATTTTGTTTTAGTCAAAATTTATATATAATGGCAGATTAAATTGCTAAAAGGATGATTTTGAGATATATTTTGTGCGTTTTTGCGTTTATAAGTTCGCTATTTTGCAATGAAATTTTACTTTTAAAAGAGTATAATGATGAGAATTTATCAGGCTTTGTTATGAGTGAAAAGCTTGATGGAATTCGCGGGTATTGGGATGGAAAGAGACTTATGAGTAGAAATGGCAATGATTTTAATCCACCTGAGTTTTGGACTGTAAATTTCCCAGATTTTGCAATTGATGGTGAGCTTTGGAGTGGTAGGGGTGAGTTTGAAAAAATCTCATCAATTGTGAGTTCTAGCAAGGATAAGGAGCGTTGGAATGAGATAAAATTTATGATTTTTGATGTTCCTGATGCAAATGGCACGCTCAAAGAGAGGCTTGGCGTTTTAAAGAGTTTTTTGGATAAAAATCCAAATGAGTTTATTAAGATTATCTCTCAGTACGAAGTTAGCGATAAGGCTAGTGCGTATTCGTTTTTAAACGAAGCACTAAGTCTTGGTGGGGAAGGGATTGTGCTTAGGAAAAATGACGCCCCATATGAGAGATTTCGCTCATCAAACGCTCTAAAACTCAAGCCAACTAATGATAGCGAATGCGAAGTCATCGCTATCAACAAAGGCAAGGGCAAAAATAGTGGCAAGATGGGCTCAGTTACTTGCAAGGATGAAAGTGTGACTTTTAAAGTTGGCAGCGGTTGGAGCGATGATGATAGAACTAATCCCCCTAAAATAGGCGATACAATCACCTATGAATACCGTGGCCTAACCAAAAATGGAATCCCTAGATTTCCAACATTTCTAAGATATAAAAAGGAGTTTTAATGAGAATTTTACTTACAGGAGCGGCTGGTTATATCGGCTCGCACACATTAAAAGCATTGCTTGAAGAGAGCGGACACGAGATAGTTGCGATAGATAACTTTTATAGCGGGGACAAAAAAACTATTGAAATCCTAAGAGATATTGCAGGTTTTACCTTTATAGAGTGCGATACTGCTGACACCAAAGAGCTTGATGAGATTTTTAGCGAGTATAAATTTGAAGCGATTATGCACTTTGCGGCTTATATCGAGGTGTTTGAATCCACTCAAAAACCACTCAAATACTATGAAAACAATGTCGTAAATGCTATAAATTTGATAAATTTAGCGGTTAAATATGGGGTTAAAAACTTTATCTTTTCTTCGACTGCTGCGACTTATGGCGAGCCAGAAAGTGGCGTCGTAGATGAGAACTCGTCTCAAAATCCTATTAATCCTTATGGAAGGTCAAAACTTATGGTTGAGTGGATTTTAAAAGACACTGCAGCTGCAAATGCTGGCTTTAACTACGGAATTTTAAGATATTTTAATGTTGCAGGGGCTGATGGCTTAATCGGTCAAAACTACCCAAATGCAACTCATCTTATCAAGGTCGCAACCCAAACTATCACAGGTCAAAGAAAAAGTATGAGTATATTTGGCGATGATTACGATACAAAAGATGGAACTTGTATTAGGGATTATATCCATGTCAATGACCTTGCGAGTGCCCATTTAAGCGTGCTTAAGTATATAAATAATCACGGCAGTGAGATATTTAATGTAGGATATGGCAAGGGATACTCTGTCAAGGAAGTGATCGAAGTTGCCAAAGAGGTAAGTGGGGTGGATTTCACTGCAAATTTGGCCCCAAGAAGAGCTGGAGATCCAGCTGTGCTTATCTCAAATGTTGATAAAATCAAAAATTTAACCGACTGGAAACCAAAATTTGATGATTTAAAACTCATAATTGATTCAGCTCTAAAATGGGAAGAAAAACTTATAAAATGAGAGCTTTGTTTTTGATATGTTTGCTCGCTCTTAGTTTGAGTGCTGATATAAAAGAGCTAAATTTTAAACCAAGAGACGATGAAAACGAGCTTTTGGTTCAAATCTCTTTTGGTAAATTTATGAGCGTGGATTGTAATGAGTATAGATTTCTCTCATCAAATTTAACTAATAGTGATGGAGTGTATAAGCTTAGTAGTGATGAGAAGATGATAGGCACCAAAATGGCGTGTGATGGCAAAAAAATAAGCAAATTTGTACTATACCCATCAATTATTATTTTACCATATAACTCTACAAAGCCTATTTTGGTGGATATTCCTAGTGGGGTTAAAATAAAAGCTAGAGTTTATAAAGCCATCAAAGAACTAAATTTTTAAGGAAATAAATGCGTTGTAATACTCAAAATTTAAAAGCTATCATTTATACATTAGTTGCATATATTTTTAGCGTAGCTGTGCGGTATATCTGGGTGAGCTGGGCGAGTGGGATTGAGGAGTTTTTTTGGAATGGCGAACTTATGATAAATACAAACGATGGATACGCGTTTGCTGAGGGAGCTAGAGATAGAATAGCTGGATTTCACCAAGAAAACGACCTGAGCTATTTTAACCACTCACTAGCCAAGCTTACTTCGTGGTTTAGTTTAGTCCTACCAATGCTTAAATTTGAGACAATTATTCTTTATATGAGTGCGTTTTTTAGCTCACTTATTGTTGTGCCACTTATTCTTATAGCAAAAGAGCTAAAATGCCTTGAAGCTGGGCTGATTGGGGCTTTAATAGCAAGCATTGCAATGAGTTATTACAATAGAACTATGATAGGGTATTTTGATACAGATATGCTAAATGTGGTGCTTCCTATGTTTGTTTTATGGGGAATTATAAGGGTTTTAAAAAGCCAAAAAATAGCAAATATCATCATCGCACCGATTTTTATGCTGATATCTTTGTGGTGGTATAGTGCGAGCTATTCTCTAAATGCCTTGTTAATCGGTATATTTTTGCTCTACACTTTAATATTTGATAGAAAAAATATTCTTAATTATAAACTACTTGTTTTAATGCTAATAGTGATATCGGGTTTTAGCTTGCAAAACAAAATCATCACTATAGCTTTACTCTTTGCATTTTTTTGCTACAAGAAAAATAGCCTTGACTATAAGGTAGTAGCTGGAATCGGCATAGTGGTTTTGGGAGCACTTATTATAAGTGGTGGGCTAAATCCTATCATTAGGCAGCTTAGCTTTTATGTGGTAAGGGGCGAGGTTACAAATACAGAATCACTTTTTTATTTTAATGTAAGCCAAACTATTCAAGAAGCTGGAATTGTTGATTACGATATGTTTTTAAGGCGAATTAGTTCTCACCCACTGATATTTTTGCTCTCAGGAATAGGGCTATTTTTGGCTATTTTTAGGGTTGAAAATATGGCTGGGCTAAAGGCTTTAAAATTTAGTGAGTTTTTTAGATACAAAGAGCTGATTTTAGCCCTACCTATACTAGCCTTAGGGTTTTTGGCTGTAAAAGCTGGACTTAGATTTACAATCTATGCGGTTCCAATAATGGCGTTTGGATTTGGGTACTTTGCCTATTTTGTGGGTGATTTTGTCAAAAAAGCTCTCATTAATGAGACTCATCAGCAGATCGCAAAAGTGCTATTTATGGTGCTTTTAACCATTGGGGCGTTAATTCCATCAATCAATCATATCAATGGATACAAATCATTTAGTGTGTTTTTCCAAGATGAGGTTGAGGTTTTAGATGAGCTAAAACGAGTGGCTGATAGAGAGGATTACGTCCTTGCGTGGTGGGATTATGGTTACCCTATTAGGTATTATAGTGATGTCAAAACCTTAGTAGATGGAGGCAAACATCTTGGCAATCACAACTTTGGCGTGAGTTTTGCTCTGTTAAACGACGAGGTAAGCTCAGCAAATATGGCAAGGCTTGAAGTCGAATACACTGAGCAAAATTTCACTCAAAAATTTGGTGATATTCATCTGCAAATGATGGAAGATTATGGCTTTGATGATATAAACTCATTCCTAATCTCTTTAAAAGATGAGAATTTTAAGCTTCCACCAAAAACAAGAGATATCTACTATTATTTGCCAAATAGAATGCTAGATATTTTTAGTGTTGTAGCTGCTTTTTCAAATTTAGACCTAAAAACAGGTGAAAGCTATGCAGATGGGTTTTTGTTTTCAAGTTTTAATGTTAAAACCTTGCCAAGTGGCGTGGATATCGGCTCTGGGTTAAATTTAAGCGTGGATTTAAAATGGCTAAACTCTGCTAGAGAGAGTTTGCCAATTGCAAGTTTTATTATCACCAAACAAAATGGCAATGAAGTTGAACTTAAAATCCAAGACAATCATCAAGCAGGGCTTTATGCGGTGTTTATGAGTGATTATGGAAGAATGCTTGTGATGGATGAGAAGATGTTTAATTCAACTTTTATCCAGATTTTTGTGCTTCAAATTTATGATAAAGAGCTGTTTGAGCCTGTTATTATTAACCCTTTTGCGAAAGTTTATAAGCTAAAAAGATAAGCGTATGGCAAGGATAGGATTTTTATCTCACGCAGATATGAGCCTGTATTTTTTTCGCTCACCGGCGATGAGAGCATTAAAAAGCCTAGGGCACGAAATCTTTGCCATAGCCCCAGATAATGGGTATTTGTCTAGGCTTGCTAGTGAGTTTGAAGTGGTTGATTATAGCCTTGATAAAAGCTCACTAAATCCTATCAAAGTTTTAGATGATACCAAAAATTTAAGCCAAACTCTTAAAAAACTAAACCTTGATATGCTTCAAACCTCAGCCCACAAATCAAATGTATTTGGAACATTTGCAGCCAAAAAAGCGGGCATTAAGGTAGTGATAAATTTAGTCGAAGGGTTAGGTAGCTTTTATATAGATGATGATATTAAAACTAAATTTGTTAGGCTAGCGTTAGAAAATCTTTATAAAAAGAGCTTTAGCCTTGCAAATGCCTGTATTTTTGTCAATCAAAGTGACCCAAACTATATGATAAGTAAAAATCTAATCCCAAAAGATAGAGCCTTTATCATTAAAAGCGTTGGAATTGATAGTGCTAAATTTGACCCAAACTTATACGAAAAGCCTAAAAGCGATAAAAAAATCATCCTAATGATGGGGCGTGCACTTTGGCACAAGGGAATACGCGAGTTTTATGAAGCAGCTGAAATTTTAAAAGATAGAGATGATTGTGAGTTTGTATTTGTAGGTGATGAGTTTAAGGGCAACAAAAGCAGTGCTAATAGCGAGTTTTTGCATAGCAAATATGTGAAGTGGTTAGGCTGGGTGGATGATACGCCTAGGGTTTATGCTGGGGCGTATATGTTTGTTTTGCCAAGCTATAAAGAGGGCTTTCCACGCACGGTTTTGGAGGCGATGAGTATGGCAAAGCCAAGTGTTGTTAGTGATTGCACTGGCTCAAATGAAGCTGTGATTGATGGCGTAAATGGGCTAATCTGCAAGGTAAAAAGTAGCGTGGATTTGGCTAAAAAGATAGAAATTTTGCTTGATGATGAAAATTTAGCTTTTAAAATGGGGCAAAACGCAAGGGATTTGGTGTTAAAAAACTATGACGAAAAGATAGTGGTGCAAAAATACCTTGAAATTTATGAGAAATTTATAGATGTATAAGAGATTTTTAAAAAGAATATTTGATTTTATTTTTGCTTTGATTTTGATAATTTTGACCCTGCCGGTGATGATAATTTTATATTTTTTAATCAAAAAAAATCTTAGCCAAAAGCCTATTTTCACACAACTTCGCCCGGGACTTAATGAGAGAGTTTTTAAGATTTATAAGTTTAAAACAATGAGCGATGAAAAGGATGAAAATGGCGAGCTTTTGTCTGATGAGCTTCGTCTAAATAGTTTTGGAAAGAAAATTAGATCTCTAAGCTTAGATGAACTTCCACAACTTTTTAATGTCCTAAAAGGCGATATGAGTTTTATTGGACCTAGACCTTTGCTTGTGGAGTATTTAGAGCTTTATAACTCTAACCAAAAGCTTCGCCACACCGTAAGACCAGGAATCACTGGCCTAGCTCAAGTTAAGGGTAGAAACGCCATCAGCTGGCACAAAAAGCTCAAATACGACGCGTTTTACGCTAAAAATTTAAGCTTTTTGCTTGATTTGAAAATCGCACTCTTAACCATCAAAAAGGTGATCAAAAAAGAGGGAATTTCCAAAGGCAATCTAGCGACAACGGAGAAATTTAATGGCAAAAACTGAAATTTACATTTATGGTGACGGCGGACACGGGCGAGTTGTAGCTGATATCGCTAGGAGCTTGGGCTATGAAAAGATAATTTTTTTGGATGATAAAAGCGAGAGTAAATTTAGCCCAAATTTACCCAAAAAAGAGATAATCATCGCTATTGGCGATAACTGCGTTAGAGCTAAAGTTCAAGATAAGGTGCTTAAATCTGGCTTTGAAGTGGTTAGTCTAATCCATCCTAGTGCTATAGTTTCAAAAAGTGCGGTTGTTGGCAAAGGCGTGGTGATTATGCCAAATGCCGTCATTAATGCAAATGTACTTATCAAAGATGGTGCTATCATCAACACTTCAGCTGTTGTAGAACACGACTGCGTAATTGGTGAGTTTGCTCATCTTAGCCCAAATGTAGCCATCGCAGGTGGAGTAAAAGTTGGTGAGTTTTCGCATTTAGGCATTGCTAGTTCAGTGATACAAAAAATATCTATAGGTGCTAATTCAACCATCGGAGCTGGAGCGTGCGTGATAGATGATATCTCGCCAGATTGCGTTGCAGTAGGCGTGCCAGCAAGAGTTATCAAAACAAAATAGTGCTTAAATTTAAGAAATTTAGCATAAAAAAGATGATAAGAGTGATTAATGGATTAAATTTAGATAAAATATCATCAAAATATTATAAGGAAAGATATGTCAAAAGATAGTAGAGTTTTTTTAAGCCCACCAAATATGGGTGGTAATGAGTTAAAATATATAAAAGAAGTTTTTGATAGCAACTACATCGCTCCACTTGGTGAGTTTGTTGATAGATTTGAAAGAAGCGTAGAGAAGTATTGCAGTGTAAAATCAGCTCTTGCACTAAACTCAGGCACAGCCGGACTTCACCTAGCTCTTAGAGTGCTTGGGATAAAAGATGGGGATTATGTTTTAGGTTCAACCTTTACTTTTATCGCCTCTTTAGCACCGATTTTTTATGAAAGGTGCAATGCAGTGCTAGTTGATAGCGATGAGAGTTGGAATATCAACCCAAAACTTTTAAAAAAGGCGATTGCTAACTCACCCAAAAAGCCAAAAGCTCTAATCCTAACTCACCTTTACGGTCAGAGTGCTAAGATGGATGAGATTATGGAGATTTGCCAAAACGAAAACATTCCAGTTATAGAAGATGCGGCTGAAGCGTTGGGAGCTTTTTATGATGATAAAGCTCTAGGAAGCATTGGAAATTTAGGGGTTTTTAGCTTTAATGGTAACAAAACTATCACTACAAGTGGTGGTGGAATGTTAATCTCAAATGACGCTGAGCTTATCAAAAAAGCAAGATACTATAGCACTCAAGCTAGAGAGCCACTACTTCATTATGAGCATTTAGACTATGGATATAATTACCGACTTAGCAATGTTTTGGGTGCTATTGGCGTAGGGCAGATGGAAGTTTTAAACGATAGAATAGCAAGAAAAAGAGAGATTTTTAAGCTTTATCAAAGCTCTTTGAGCGATCTAAATTTAGAGTTTATGCCAGAAGTTGATGGAAGCAAGGGCAATAGATGGCTAACCACGCTTTTATTTAAAGAGAAAAATATCTATCTTAGGGTGATTAAAGCACTAAATGACGCAAATATCGAAAGTAGGCCACTTTGGAAACCTATGCATTTACAACAAGTCTTTAAAGACGCGATTTGCGTAGTAGATGGAACTAGTGAGAATTTGTATGAAAGGGGAATTTGTCTTCCAAGCGGGAGCGATATGAGTGATGAAAGCGTTGGCAGGGTTTGTGAGATAATAAGGAAGACTTTAAAAGGAAGTGTTTGATGATTTTGAACTCTTTGCTGACACCAACAAAGCTCAAAAGGACCCTATTTTTTATAAGCTATGACTGTTTGGCTTCGCTTTTTGCCACTCTTTGTGCGTTTTTACTTAGATTTAGTGGCGAAATTCCACCGGTTTTTTATAAAGGGCTTGTTTTAAGTGCTCTAATTTTAATGGGGCTTAGAGTATTTTTTATGTGGATTTATAAAATTTACAAGGTTCCGTGGAGATTTTTTGGACTTCATGAAGCTAGAAAAATTTTTAACGCTCACCTTTGGGTTATTTTAAGCTTTAGCGTGATTTTTATCATTTTTGAAGATTTTTTTAATCCATTTCCAAGAAGCGTTATCATTATAGACGCAGCGATTTCATATATATTAATAGGCGGATTTAGGATAACTAAAAGGCTATTTTTTAGCAAAACTACCCCAAAAGGTAGGCCTTGCGTGATAATAGGGGCTACTAAAAAAACCATTCAAGTCTTAAAAGGCATAGATGATGGATTTTTAAACTACTACGCAGTTGGAGTGTTTGATAGTAGAGATGAGCTAGTTGGAACCTATATCCAAAACCACAGAGTTCAGCCGATTTCAAACATCAACGAGCTTGTAAGGGGCGGGGTAAAGACTGCGATTATAGCCTTTGAAACTACGCCTGATGAGCTTAAGCAAATTTATGAAAAGCTAAATGTACTAGGCATAAAAGAGATCAAAATTTTCACTCTCTTAGATAGCAACGAACACAGCATTAGAGATATATCAATTGAGGATTTACTTGCTAGAAAGCCAAAAGACCTTGACAAAACCGCTATCAAAGAGTTTATCAAAGACAAAACTGTGCTAATTACTGGAGCTGGTGGAAGTATAGGAAGTGAGCTTTGCAAGCAGTGTGAAATTTATGGTGCAAAAAGGCTGATTTTGGTTGAAAATAGCGAGTTTAATCTCTATAAAATCAACGAATTTTTAAAGGTTGAGAGAACTTTAAATTTGGTGGATATCACTAGAAAAAATGAGTTAGAAGATATTTTCAAACAAAATAGTGATATCGATATAGTTTTGCACGCAGCTGCGTATAAGCATGTCCCACTTTGTGAATTTAACCCAAAAAGTGCGGTTAAAAACAATATCTTAGGCACCAAAATTTTAGTTGATCTTTGCAAAGAGTATAAAATTCCTAAATTTGTGCTTATCTCAAGCGATAAGGCGGTGCGTCCAACTAGCATCATGGGGGCAACCAAAAGAGTGTGTGAGCTTTATGCACTCAACTCAAGTAGTGACGTTACCCAGATAGTAGCGGTTAGATTTGGCAATGTGCTTGGAAGCAGCGGCTCAGTTATTCCTAAATTTAAAGCTCAAATTGCAAACAATCAACCTCTTAGCGTAACTCACAAAGATATCACGCGGTATTTTATGCTAGTTGGCGAAGCGTGTGAGCTGGTGCTTCAGGCTGCTTCGATGGCAAAGGGTGGTGAGCTTTTTGTGCTTGATATGGGTGAGCCTGTGAAGATAGTTGATTTAGCCAAAAAAATGTTAGAGTTAGCTGGCAAAAGTGAGCTTGGTATCAAAATCGTAGGGCTTAGACCTGGCGAAAAGCTTTACGAAGAGCTTTTGGTTAGCGAAAATGACAAAAAAACTAAGTATAATTCTATATTTGTAACTCATTCAGGCAAGTGCGAGCTTGATACATTAAATAGGCAAATTGATGAAATTTCAAAGCTTTTTGATGGTGATGAAATTTTATCAAAATTAAAAGAGATAGTTGTGGATTTTAACCACCAAAAATAAAGGAAAAATTTGAATAAAATTTATGAAGTTGGGATAATCAATTATGGGGCTGGCAATATCCAAAGTGTGAAAAACGCTCTTAACGCTCTTGATGTTAGAGATATCAAAGTGCTTGATGAGAAATTTAACCCCTTAGAGTTTAAAAGGCTGATTTTACCTGGAGTTGGAGCTTTTGGGGACGCTATGGTCGCACTAAAATCCAAAAAGCTTGATGAGTGTATCAAGGAATTTATAGGTCTTGATAGACCATTTTTAGGAATTTGTCTTGGAATGCAGCTACTTTTTGAGAGAAGTTTTGAGTTCAAAACGCACGCTGGGCTTGGAGTTTTAAAAGGTGAGATAGTTAAATTTCATACCAAATTTAAAATCCCACATGTTGGTTGGAATAAATTAAACTTCTCATCAAACTCAGCCTTAAAAGATGGATATTTTTATTTTACGCACTCTTATCACGCGGTTTGTGACGATGAGATAGTTTTAGCAAAAACAGTGTATGATTATGAGTTTGTAAGTGCAGTTAGGATGAAAAACTTAGTTGGCATTCAGCCCCACCCTGAAAAAAGTGCAAACGTAGGCATAGAGTTTTTAAAGAGATTTATGGAGTTGTGATGGAGATTTTACCAGCGATTGATTTAAAAGATGGTATGGCAGTTAGGCTTAGCAAGGGCGAAATGAGCTCAGCTAAAATTTATAGCAAAAATCCAGCTAATTTGGCTAAAACGTTTGAGGATATGGGTGCAAAATGGCTTCATATAGTTGATTTGGATGGTGCATTTGCGGGCGAGATGGTAAATTTTGACACCATAGAGATGATTGCAAAATCTAGCGGGCTTAAAATTGAAGTTGGGGGCGGAATAAGGGATGAAAGCAAGATCAAAGCTTATCAAAACGCAGGCGTTGATAGATTTATTTTGGGCTCGGTTGCTCTAAAAAACCATAAATTTGTCAAAGATATGGCAAAAATTTACTGCATAGGAGTTGGGATTGATGCTAAAAATGGTATGGTGGCAACTGAAGGCTGGGCGAACGTCTCAAATATTAGTGCACTTAGTCTAGCTAAAGCCTACGCAGACGCTGGAGTTGATGCGGTGATTTGCACCGATATTAGCAAGGATGGAATGCTTGGCGGGGTAAATGTGGATTTTACCTTGGATATTGCTAAATCTTCAGGTCTCAAAACTATTGCAAGTGGCGGCGTGGCTAGTATTGATGATATCAAAAAATTAAAGCAAACGGGCGAAATTTATGGTGTGATAATTGGCAAGGCCTATTATGAGAACAAAATTGACCTAAAAGAAGCATTTAAAATTGCCAAAATAAGTTAAATTTGAAGTGAAATTTAGTAAAATAATATTAAATTTTTATAAGAAAGCAAAATGAAGGATAAATTTTACGAATTAACGGTCTTAACTAGAGATACCCAACCATTTAAAGATTTTGTCTTTGATATGGGTGTGGAGTGTATTGAGGAGATTGATGGTGGATTTGTGGTGCGAGATGAAGAGAGCTTAGAAAATTTGGAGTTTGGGCTAAATGAATACAAAAACGCTCTAAATTCAAACTTCAAAATAAACTTAAATTTAACTACAAATTTGGTAGTCAAAGAAAATAGAGACTGGATAAATGAATACAAAAAAGGTGTAACTTCCATAGAAGTTGGTAAATTCTACATTCATCCAAGTTGGCTAGCCCCAAAAAGTGGCCTTATCAATATCGCTATTGACCCAGCTCTAGCCTTTGGGTCAGGCCATCACGAAAGCACAAATTCGTGCCTAAATTTGATTAGCAAATATGCTAGTGGGGCAAAATCAGCCCTTGATGTAGGGTGTGGGAGTGGAATTTTAAGTATCGCTCTAGCAAAGCTTAGTATAAGCGTTGATTCGTGTGATACCGATATTCAAGCTATAGAAGCCACTACCAAAAACTCTAAATTAAACTCAGTCAAGCTTAATAAAATTTGGCTTGGAAGCGTGGATAGGGCTGTAAAACAGTATGATATAGTTGTGGCAAATATAATAGCTGATATTATAATCATATTGCAAAAAGATTTAAAAAAATATGTTAAAAATGGCGGCTTACTTGTTTTGTCAGGCATTTTAGATAAATATTTAGATAAAATACTAGAGATTTTTGGCGAATTTGAAGTTGTAGAAATTTTGCCAAAAAACGAATGGGTAAGTTTAGTATTAAAAAATAAGGAAGAGATATGAACTTTAAGAACAATAAAAACGATCCGAATAACCAAAATAACAATCAGGGTGGCAATAACTTTTTTAACAATAACCCTATTTTTGTTTTTATAATTTTCGCACTTGTGATTATTGGTATTTTTAGATTTACCTCTGATGGAAATGAGATGGCGGCATTAAGTGGGGGTTCAGCCAAAAGTGTGGCGTATTCTGAGCTTAAAAGTATGATTGAAAACAAGCAGGTCTCAAAGGTGCTTATCGGTGATACTACTATTAAAGCCGAAGGGGCAAATACCATCTACACAGCCAAAAAAGTAAATGACCCAAATTTAGTTGAAATTTTAGAAAAAAATGAGATTCCATACACAGCTTACAATGAGACGAATTTTTTAAGCGAACTTCTGTTTAGATGGGTGATACCGATTTTTATAATTTTTGGAATTTGGATGTTTTTTATCAGCCGTATGCAAAAAAATGTGGGTGGTGGAATATTAGGTGTTGGCAGTAGCAAAAAGCTTGTAAATTCAGAAAAGCCAAATGTCAAATTTAGCGATGTAGCAGGGGTTGAAGAGGCCAAAGAAGAGGTTCAAGAGATAGTGGATTATCTAAGAAATCCAGATAAATATCTACGCCTTGGAGCAAAAATTCCAAAAGGAATTTTGCTAGTTGGCCCCCCAGGAACCGGTAAAACTTTGCTTGCAAGAGCAGTTGCTGGTGAAGCGGATGTGCCGTTTTTTAGCATTTCAGCCTCAAGCTTTATAGAGATGTTTGTAGGTGTTGGAGCTAGTAGGGTAAGAGATCTTTTTGAAAATGCGAAAAAAGAGGCCCCATCAATAGTATTTATAGATGAGATTGATGCTATTGGCAAAAGCCGTTCAAGCAGTCCGATGGGTGGCAATGACGAAAGAGAGCAAACCCTAAATCAACTTCTATCAGAGATGGATGGGTTTGATGCGGATAAATCCCCAGTAATAGTCATAGCTGCTACAAATAGACCTGAAATTTTAGACGCCGCACTTCTTAGACCGGGGCGTTTTGATAGGCAAGTGCTTGTAGATAAGCCTGACTTTAAAGGTAGAATGGATATCTTAAAAGTGCATATGAAAGATGTCAGATTTGCAAGCGATATCGATATAGAAGAGATAGCAAGGCTTACTACAGGTTTAGCTGGGGCCGATCTTGAAAATATCATCAATGAAGCTGCACTTTTAGCGGGTAGAAACTCAAAACGAGCAGTTGAGCAGGTTGATTTGGTTGAAGCGGTTGAAAGAAGTATAGCTGGCCTTGAGAAAAAATCGCGTCGTGTAAATCCAAAAGAAAAACGCATAGTGGCTTACCATGAGTGTGGTCACGCTTTGGTAGCTGAACTTACTAAAGGGGCCAAAAAAGTCTCAAAAGTTTCGATTATTCCTAGAGGCTTAGCAGCTCTTGGTTATACTTTAAACACGCCTGAAGAGAATAAATTTCTAATGCAACGCCACGAACTTATCGCTGAAGTGGATGTGCTTTTGGGTGGTAGAGCAGCTGAATATGTATTTATCAAAGAGATTTCAACTGGGGCGAGCAACGACCTTGAAAGAGCCACTGATATTATCAAAGCGATGGTTTCAAACTACGGAATGAGCGATGTAGCAGGGCTTATGGTGCTTGAAAAACAAAGAAACTCTTTCCTTGGTGGCGGACAAAGCATTAAAGACTATAGCGACAATATGGCACTAAAACTTGATAACTATGTTAAAGAGACTTTGGATGATAGATTTAAGGCTGTTGTGGATCTTATTAGCAAATATAGCGGTGCGATAGAAAATATGGTAAGTGCGCTTTACAAAGAAGAGACAATTGAGGGAGAAAAAGTTAGACAAATCATCAAAGATTACGAAGTTCAAAATGGCTTTGAGTCAAAACTCATAACTATTGAAGATGAAAACAAAGATCTAACCGAGGCAAAAAATAAGGAAATATAATGGGTGATATAAGGTTGATTTCGCAGTATGGTTATAAGGTGGTTTTGGTAACTGGAGTGCTTTTTGTTCTGGCACTTTTGTTTGATTTTGGTGAGATAATTTTTGGGCTGATTTTTTTGATAGCTATATTTATCTATAGAAACCCAGAACGCCTTGAAAATACCACTGACGAAAAGGCTATCCTTTGCCCAGTTGATGGTAAGGTCACAAGAGTTGAGACAAAAGATGATGAGGTGGTAGTTGAGATAATTAATTCGCTTTTTAGCGTTGGTACTCTAAGGCTGCCGATGGACGCTTCTTTGCAGGATTTAAAAAATACCCACGGACTATTTACCTGCTCTTTTATGAGAAATAGTGAGCTTTTAAATGAAAAAGTTAGCTATGTTTTGCAAGGAAAATTTATCAAATTTGAGCTTATAATGGTAGCTGGAGTCTTTGCAAGAAGGCTAAATTTTGGGAAATTTAATTCTCTTAAATCTGGCAGACGCATAGGATTTTTAAGTGATGGTAAAGTAATACTTAAACTTCCTAAAAATATTAGGCTTAATGTCTCAAAAGATAGTGGGGTTAGGGCTTGTGAGCCGTTAGGATTTGTGCTTTGATACAAGATCATAAAAATAGAGTAATCTACATACTTCCAAATTTATTCACCGCAGCGAGTTGCTTTGTTGGTGTTATGTCAATAATCGCTTCAATCAATGGCAATTTTACCAAGGCTTTCATCTATGTTTTTTTATCGCTTTTGCTTGATGGGCTTGATGGCAGAGTAGCAAGGCTTACCAATACAACCTCAAAATTTGGCATTGAGTTTGACTCGCTTTCGGATGTTATCGCATTTGGTGCGGCTCCGGCTGTGTTTTTTTACTGCGTAGTTGGTAGTGAATTTGGTAAATTAGGGGCGGTAGTTAGCGGATTTTTTGTGGTTTTTGGTGCGATGAGACTTGCTAGATTTAATATTACTACTGGGACTTATGAACCAAATATCTTTATAGGACTTCCTATCCCACTTGCAGCGATCTGTCTTTGTGTGTGGGTTAAATTTTATATAGATTATGAGTTTAGTTCTTCTGCTGGGATATTTTTTGTGGGGATGATTTTGCTTTTATCTTTGCTTATGGTTAGCAATATTCGGTACCCAAGCTTTAAAAAAATCAAATTCAAACCAATGCACGCGGTTAAAATTTTAGTAATTTGTATAATATTTTTTGGAATTTTACATCTTTATCCACTTGAAATCGCACTAATTTTAGCGACTTTTTATGTTTTTTATGGAATTTTTAGAGCTATTTATAATCTATTTATTGCAAAATTTTTTAAAAAGTGATAGAATAACTGATAAATTTTATTAATTAAGGAGCAGATATGAGTTTCATTGCAAAAGTTAAATTTTACACAAGCCGTTTTATGCTCCTTAGTCTGCAAAAATAACTTCAAATTTCACTTAAATTTTAAAATAAAATATAATAAAAGGATAAAAAATGGATAAAAATAGAGTAATAATCTTTGATACAACTTTAAGAGATGGCGAACAAAGCCCGGGTGCGTCTATGAATATAGGCGAGAAAATTCAAATCGCAATGCAGCTTGAAAAGCTTGGCGTAAATGTCATAGAAGCTGGATTTGCTGCTGCAAGCGTGGGGGATTTTAACGCAATTGACGCAATATCAAAAGAGGTAGATCATATCACAGTTACCTCTCTTGCAAGAGCAGTTGAAAAGGATATCAAAGCCGCAGCTGACGCACTAAAAAGTGCAAGAAACAAGCGAATTCACACCTTTATCGCCACAAGCCCTATCCATATGGAACACAAGCTTAAAATGTCACCTGATGAAGTGATCAAAAGAGCGGTAAATGCGGTTTCATTTGCAAAAAGTTATGTAGATGATATAGAGTTTAGTTGCGAAGACGCTGGAAGAAGCGATATTAGCTTTTTAAAAGAGATAGTTGATGCAGCAATTAATGCAGGAGCTACGACTATAAATTTACCAGATACCGTTGGCTACAGACTTCCAAAAGAGCTTTATGTTATGTTTAAAGAGCTTTGCGATTTTGTAGGGGATAGAGCTATAATTTCAGCTCATAACCACGATGATTTGGGGCTTTCAACTGCTAATAGTTTGGCTTGCATTGAAGCTGGAGCTAGGCAAGTAGAGTGCACAATAAATGGCATTGGCGAAAGAGCAGGCAATGCAGCCCTTGAAGAGATAGTGATGACGATTAAGACTAGAAAAGACCTATTTAAGGGACTTTATACTGATATTAATCACAAAGAAATTTATCCAACAAGCCGTCTTGTCTCATCAATCATCGGAATGGAACCACAAGCTAATAAAGCCATTGTTGGCAAAAATGCATTCGCACACGAGAGTGGAATTCACCAAGATGGAATGCTTAAAAACCCTGAAACTTATGAGATCATAAGACCATCAGATGTGGGTATGGAGACAACTGAGCTTGTCCTTGGCAAACATTCAGGTCGCCACGCTTTCAAAGACAAGCTTACAAGCTTAGGATTTGATTTAAACGAAGATGAGATTAATGAAGCATTTGTTAAATTTAAAGCACTTTGTGATAAGAAAAAAGAGATTTTTGATGATGATATAATTGAGCTTATTAATAGTGGTGCAACAAAGGTGCCTGAGGTTTATACTTTGGTAAAATTAAGCTCTAGTTCATCTACAAATGGTCACTTTACAGCGAGTATTACTATTAATCATGCAGGCGAAGAGATAAGTGATTCGGCCCTTGGAAATGGCGGGCTTGACGCGATATTTAAAGCAATTGATAGAATTTCAGGCGTAAAAGGTGAGCTAAAAGAGTTTCAAGCAAAAGCCGTTAGTCAAGGCAAAGACGCCCTTGCTAAGGTCATTGTCAAGGTTAAATTTGAGGGCAAAGAGACTTTAATTGGTCAAGGACTTGATGTCGATACTATGTATGCTACAGCTAAAGCTTATATGTCAGCACTCAATAAATATATAAATTTCTAATTTAAATTGTAAGCTTGCGACTAGTAGGCTTACACCCATATTCTAAATTCAATAATACTTTTATTTATTTGCTAAAGCAGACTCTATAATAGATTATATTATGTGGCACTCTCTTAAGTGAAAAATTGCAAGACAGCACCATCATCAATAAATTTAAAGGCAAAAACTAATCCACATAACCAATAGAGTAGTGAAGTTTAAAAGATAAGAGATTAGCATATCTTGCTAAATTTAGTGATAAAATCAAACAAAATAAATGATATAGCAATTAGCTGCGATAGAGATAATAATACATTTAAATAAAAAATTCTAAAAAACTATGCGGTGGTGGGGTCGCCCTTACCCCCACACAGCCAACTTGTGGCCGGGGCACAACTGGTGCATAAAGCACATTCACCGCATATTGACAAAATTATATCAAATAAAATCTATAGAGTCAATTATGGCAAAATATATGAATAGCAAATAAAAATGAAGTGAATTTTATAGTTATTATAGAGAATAATACAAAATGAAAAGTCACCAACAGCGGGACCTGACCCCCGCCTAGATGGCAATCATAAATATATTCTATCTCAATTGTATAATAAAAACATTAATAAATCAGCGTCGGCGAGACCAGCACCCCACAACGACGCTGATGGGTATATTATATCTTATTATTCTGATAAAAATATTAAATATAAACTATGCTTTTACAATGAAAATATTATGACAAGCAAAATACCCCACGGTGATATTTTACAAATCGATTGTGTAAGACCTATTAGATAATCAAATAAATAATTTTGACAAGCGTAGCAATAAGGAATTATAGAGACTAATGATAAGTGTAGTTTTTAGCAGAGATTAAGTTGGTGCAGGTGCAGGCTTAAAATTAAAAAACCATAGATGATAAAGCTTCTTGATAACGCAAAAACAATACAGCGAAAATTCCCGCAAATTCACAGAAGCAATGAATTAAAAAAGCTTAAAAAATAGATCAAAGAGAGTTGGGGTGGGGTCGTCATGCCAATTTATAATACAAGATAAATTGCATAAATATGTGTAAATTTTACACTTTTTTATAAATTTATACACAAAATTCTTATTATTTATTGAAAATAGAGAGATTTTGAGATAGAATCACAGATTAGTTTAAAAAGAAAGAAAAATATGTTAAGAAAAATCAGTCTGTTTGTCGGTAAGTATATAGCGGTTTTTGTTATTTTGGCTACACTTTTTGCGTTATTTTTGCCAGAGTATGGTAAGGTTATCAAAACTTCTTGGGTAAATTATATTCTTGGACTTATAATGTTTGGGATGGGGCTAACAGTTAAATTTAGTGATTTTAAAGAGCTTTTTGTCCGTCCAAAATTTGTTATTATCGGTATTTTATCTCAGTTTATCGTTATGCCATCGATTGCGTTTTTTCTAGTTAAGGTTTTTAATCTCTCGCTAGAACTTGCCATAGGTATTGTGCTTGTTGGAACCTGTCCAGGGGGGACTAGTTCAAATGTTATTACCTACCTTAGTAGAGGCGACCTTGCTTTGAGTGTGGCGATTACTAGCTGCACTACGCTTTTAGCCCCTATAATGACGCCGTTTCTTACATATTTGCTTATTTCGCAAAGTATTGAGGTTGATACGATTGGTATGTTTATAAGTGTGGTGCAAGTAGTGCTAATTCCTATCGTGCTTGGTATAGTTGTGAGTAGGTTTTTTCCTAAATTTACCCACGCAGTGATGGATGTTTTGCCACTTATCTCAACTCTTGGAATTATCGCTATTTTAGTAGCTGTGGTGAGTGTGAGTGCGTCTAAAATTTTAGCAAATATTGGCATAATATTTTTGGTTGTTATCTTGCATAATTTGCTTGGATATCTTTTTGGTTTTATTATCGGCAAAATTTTCAAAGCCAACACCGCTCAAATCAAAGCTTTATGTGTGGAAGTCGGTATGCAAAACTCAGGCCTAGCCTCAGGCCTAGCTCTTGCTCACTTTGCGGCATATCCTTTGGCTGCGGTTCCGGGGGCACTGTTTAGCGTATGGCACAATATCTCAGGTGGAATACTTGCAGGATTTTTTGCAAGAAAAAATAAGTTATAATTTAGCCAAATTTAACTCGCAAATTTTATAGATTTATAGTTTGAGATAAATTTGGCTGAAGTTTCGCTTAATCTATAAATTGGGAAATTCAATACAATTCCCCAATTTAACCTATTCAATGCTTTGATTTTCTATTTTAACACTAGATTTGTGTTTGTAATAGTTATAATTCATCTGAATTATTTTTTGAAGATTTATACTAACATTTCTCATCATCAAAGTATCATTCATAAGCGAAGTTGCCATAGAACTAGTGATAAAATCTTTATCCAAAAGCTCATTCATTCTGCCTTTTCCAACCAAATCGTAGCTTTTTATTATCTTTTCTAACTCTAGTGATTTTGCTTCTATCGCATTTGGTTCATTTAGTTTTAGGGAAGAATTTGTGATATTGATACTTTTAAAAGCTTTAATTCTTAGTTTATTGTATTCATCTTTGATGTATTCATTTGATGAGTTTAAAAATCTATTCAAATTTGGATAGATATTTTTGATATCTTTTAAAATTTCAGCAAGTCTTAAGCTACCACGCCTTATTGATATAAAAATTTTGGTATCCTCTTCGTTTTGAGCAGTTTTATCAGCTCTCATAGAAAAGTCTATGATATCATTATATAGACTTTTAAATCTATCGTCATAGAGCTTGTCAAAATCTATCTTTGTAGTCTTTTTCTTTGAGTATATTATGCTCTCTTCGCTTAAATTTGAGTTTAAATCATTAGCATTTAGTGAAAGTGTTTTGGCGATGATTGACATTGTGTTGGTGTAGAGGTGTTTTGTCTCTAAAATTAACACTTCTTTTGCACTATTTGCGTAGTTTAGTGCCTCTTTTTTGAGATACAAAGATACTGAAGCGGACTTTTTGGTATCTTTTGCTTTGATGATACGCTCTAAAAGCTTAACTACTTTTGAGTTTATTGGATAAAATATTAGCACTCCAATGGCATTAAAATAGGTATGAAATAGTGCTAGTTTTAGCGTGTAATCATCAGCTTTTATTCCAAATAACTCACTGCTAATATCTACAAAACTCATCAAAGGGTAGATAAGAACTATAGTTACTATAGCACTTGTGATATTAAATAGCAAGTGCCCCGCCATCAATCTTTTACCTTCTATGTTTGAGCCAAGAGAGCCTAAAAAAGCCATAATCGTGCTTCCAACATTTGAGCCAATTGTGATAGCTAGAGCGTTTTCATAGCTGATTTGTTCCCCAGCTAGAGCAGTTATTGCAATTGCAATTGTAGCGTGAGAGCTTTGTGTGATTATTGTGATGACAAATCCTACAATTGTATAAACCAATACACCTTTATAGCCACTCATTCCAAAGCTTACTAGATCAACACTCTCTTTTATCTCCTCAAAACCCTCTTTGATATATGCAATTCCTAAAAATAAAAGCCCTATACTAAATAAAAAATATCCAAAGCCCTTGATCTGCTTTTGTTTGTTTAGGATAAATATCACCGTTCCTACAAACCTATAAAATCCTATAAAAAGATATAAAACTCTATAAATAGGATTTTTGTTGTATTCCTGTTTCAACCTTGCTAGTTGCTATTTGATTTATTGCTAAATCATCTAGCAGAGCTGTCAAGTCCGCAGG
>JALFKC010000052.1 GCA_022775765.1 Campylobacter sp.
TTTTTAAGCTGGTTTAGGTAAAATCTTTATCAATTTGATTTGATTTTTAATTAGTTAAATTTAAATTTTACTCATTCAAACTAACTCTTTTTGAAAAATCTAAAAAGTGCCAAATGTGTTTGAATTTATGCAATTTGATATAATGACTATAAACTATGTGATTTTATGTTAATTTAATTTTTGTTGCTAATCAATTTAGAACATTTTTATAAATTTGACATTACAAATTCAAAGATATATAGATATCCAAAAATGCCCTTATTAAAATTATTACTCAAATAAATTAATAAGAAACGCAATTATCTTTATGATAAATTATGATGCTATTTTATTGACAAAGTAGGCAGATTTTTTATTGTTGCTTTTATATTTTTAAATGATCTGCCATTTTTGTCACATTTGCTAATTTTTAAAATATTAACTCACATAAGAGTGGTTTTGCTCTTTTTTAAATATTCCTATTTTTGCAAAAATATATTGTTTTTAACACTAGCTTAACTTCGCTTATTGATATAATGTTAGTTTTATATTGTATGATAAAAATATAAAATAAAATATAAAATCGGTTCAAAATAAGATAAAATTTACAAAAATCTGCTATTATTATCAAAAATTATAATTATTGATAATCAAATAAATATAAATATTGATAAATATTTAAATAAAAAAGGAAATTTATGGCAAAAAAAGCACCCATAATAGCAGGAAGTATCGCTTTTATTTTGGCTATTTTTAAATTTACAGTCGGGTTTTTTAGCGGGTCTGTAGCAGTTTTAGCTTCAGCCATTGATTCGCTTCTTGATAGTTTTATCTCAGCTCTTAACTTTTTTGCGATTAGAAAAGCTGAAGCTGCACCAACTGGCAAGTTTAACTACGGCTTTGGCAAAATCGAGGGCCTGATGGCACTGTTTGAAGGGGTTTTTATCAGCTGTATTGGGCTGTTTTTGATAGTTCAAAGCATTGATAAATTTCTAAATCCAACCAGTGAGGCGAATTTTGACCTAGCTATAATCATAATGATAATCTCACTTTTTGCCACTCTTTTTATTATGATTTATCTTAAAAAAGCTCTTGCAAAAACCAAATCACTCATCATTGAAGCGGATTTACTTCACTATAAAAGCGATTTTATTACAAATTTAGGAATTATAATTTCACTAGTTATTATTAAAATTACAGGACTTTTGGTGATTGACAGCATAATTGGGCTTTTGATTGGCGGATATATAATCTATAGTGCTTTCAAGCTTATCGCTCAAGGGATTACAAATTTGCTTGATAAAGCCATTAAAATAGACATTATCAAGCAGATAGAAAGCTATATAAATTCAAAAAGTGATATTTTAAGTTTTCACGATCTTAAGAGTAGAAAAAGTGCAAATATCTGCTTTATGAGCTTTCATCTAGTCTTTCCTAGTAATATTAGTCTACTTAAGGCCCACGCTATTGGCGATGAGATTGAGGCGTATATTAAGAGTGAATTTAGCGATTATAAATGGGACATAGAGATTCATTTTGATCCATTTGATGATTCAAATCCTACAAAGATTTGCTATAATTAAACCAAAAAAGGATATTTATGAAAAATCTCAAAGTTGCATTAGTTTCTCACGCATATTGTGGCACTAGAAAAAAAACAGCCAAAAAAACAGTCGATTTAATTAAAAAAGCTGCCAAAAACGGTGCAAATTTGGTGGTTTTGCAAGAGCTTCATCAAGATAATTATTTTTGTCAAAGCGAAGATGTTGATGTTTTTGATCTGGCAAATAGCTGGGATGATGATAAAAAATTTTGGGCTAAGGTTGCTAAAGATAGTGGTGTTGTGCTGGTAACTTCGCTATTCGAACGCCGCACAGCTGGACTTTATCACAATAGTGCAGTTGTGTTTGATAGCGATGGAAGTGAGGCTGGAATTTACCGCAAAATGCATATACCTGATGATCCAAATTTTTATGAGAAGTTCTATTTTACCCCGGGCGATATCGGTTTTGAGCCCATAAACACAAGTGTTGGCAGACTTGGTGTGCTAGTGTGCTGGGATCAGTGGTATCCTGAGGCAGCAAGGATAATGGCACTAAAAGGGGCTGAAATTCTCATCTATCCAACTGCGATAGGCTGGTTTGATGATGACCCACAGGATGAAAAATCTCGCCAACTCGAAGCGTGGGTTGCAGTGCAAAGAGGCCACGCAGTAGCAAATGGATTGCCTGTGGTTGCGGTTAATCGCATAGGCTTTGAAAGCTCACCTGATGAAAAAAGTGGGATAAGATTTTGGGGTAATAGCTTTGTATTTGGCCCACAAGGTGAAGAGCTTTTTAGAGCTAGTGATAGCGATGAGCTTTGTGAAGTAGTTAAAATCGATATGAAAAGGTGCGAAAATGTGCGTAGATGGTGGCCATTTTTGAGGGATAGAAGGGTTGAGAGTTACAGTGAAATAACAAAAAGGTTTATTGATTAGTAGTATTCCATATTAATGGCGTAGTTAATTATAAATTTAAGTTTTATTTTGTTATCCTAGGCATTTTATGAGATTGTAAATTTATCTGTGTAAATCCTTTTTAAAACCTAAATAGGTTAAAATATATAAAATAAGGATTTACATATGTCATTACTAGACAAAAAAAGTTGGCTAAAAGATTTGACTTATCTAGTTCTTCTTTTTAAATTTATGATTTGGAGTAGTGCTATTTATTTCAAATTTTAGTTAAAAACTTGGAGGTATTTATACTAACAAAGAAAGACAAATTTTATTTTTTAAATATGAGATATTTGATTTTTTTTAAAAAAATATGTATATACGCAATTATAAATGTTTTTGGCTGTAACCGTTAATTTTATACCTTAATTGGCGAACCCAATTACAATAAATTGGCTCAAGCAAACTTAGATCCTAATAGTTTGACTTGAGCTTTAAAAGAATTAGAAGCAATAAGTGCTAAACAAAAACAAAGTCGCTATACTTGTGGATGGCGAATTTTTTATAAAAAAACATTGTCAATTTTTTAAAAAGAAAATAACACAAATAATCCCTGAATATATGGCTAAGTCTTTGCAAACACATTGCATGAAACACATTAATAAAAATGAGGAAACATTATATAGAATATTTTTTTATGATTGTAAACCCTTATCCAAAAAAGCACATCATCCTATCAATGGAAAAGCAATAGATTTTTCAAAATCAGATACAGCAATTTTTAGAAATGAGCTACATAGTCTAATTATAAATTTGCCTTGTTTTGCTATTAGATATGGGTATTTAGATGAAAAAAAATGCAAGATGGCAAATTAGTTATGATAAATATGATGATTTGATCAAACTAAAAATTAATTTTTCAAATTTAACTGCTAATGATTTTTCATATATAGCCAGACAAAAGGGTCTAGACATGAAAATAGGTCTTGATATTGCCTCGTTATCTTATAAAAAATTAGTTAACAAAATAGTTTTAATATCTGGTGATAGTGATTTTGTTCCTTCGGCAAAGCTTGCAAGAAAAGAAGGCATTCATTTTGTGTTAGACCCTATGGGTAATCCTATAAGAGATGATCTTAAAGAGAATATTGATTGGCTAAAAACTACTTTACCAAATTTTAAAACAAAAAAATAAAAAATTTAATTTCAAAAAAATACTTTTTCTTTTTTGTAACTTTTTATTAAATAATTTTAGAAATTTTGCCTGTTCATCATTAGCTAAGTAGTTAATTTTCTCTTTTTTATTAGAAGTTGTCTTTAGTTTAAAGTTTTCAAATCTTTAAAATTTTTAAGGCTATAAATTTAGTGAAATTAGTGGATTTTTCGCATTTATCGCACTCTATTTTGATGTGTAAATTATTAATTTAATCCTAACATTATCAAAAAATCTTAAATTTTTAATTATTATTAAAACAGACAAAATAAAATTATTAATTCAAATCTAATGTAAAAACAAATTTATAAAGCTATTAAGAGTATTTTTTATAAATATCTTTTTTAAAATAATAATTTGAATCTAATATCACCTATTTAAAAAATAGCTCTATAAATCGCTCTATTTACATTCTATAAATCACTTTATTAAATTTAACTGTACTAATTTTATAGTAAAATCAGCACAGTTAATTATTTTATATCTAACTCATGTGATTGCAGTTTAATTAGAATATATCTGCATAATATCATTATTTTTAAACTCGCTGCTTAAGTTTAAGTTTATTGCATTATCATCGCCATATGAGTTTAAATCTTGTATAATTTTATTTATTTAGTTTTGAGAGATAAAGCTATTTATATTGTTGTCTAAATTTACAGTCAGGTTTTTATTTAAATTTGATAAATTGTTTTTATCTAAATTGTTATTATTTACAATATTATTTTGATTTAGTTCTTTAGTTATATTATGTAGATCTTTTATATAAGAGTTATTATTAAACTCTATCTTAGATATATTATTTCTTCTATTTTTAAAGTGATTTTTTATAGTTACTGAATCTTTTAGTGAATATTTTATAATTAAATCATCTGCTATTTTTGTAAAGTTTAGATTTTTTATATCGCCATTAAATTTAATAGTATCTTTTCCTTTATTGTCTATGATAGTATCATTACCATCTCCTAGGTTAAATATATAAGTATCATTTCCAAATCTACTTATTAATATATCATCTCCTTTGTTTCCTATTATTACATCATTGCCACTATTT
>JALFKC010000057.1 GCA_022775765.1 Campylobacter sp.
TTTTGGGATATTTGGGATTTTTTACTATCCTTAAACCACGCACTTAAAATGGGAATAATTTCTATCAAACCACCACCCCATCGCACTTTTAAACATATTTACCTTTAAAAGCAAATTCCCATTTTATTCACCCCCTTACAAAATATAATTTTAATGTATAGAATTTGTTAAGAATTTGCAATAGTTATAATTAATGGGTGGGAATTTTAACGGATTTGGATGAAGTGGTGGAATTAGTATCTTTGGTGGTTGAGTTAGCGTCAAAAAATGAGCTAAATTTGCTCTGATTTGCGTCATTTGCAACTATCAAAGCACACAAACTAAGCACAATCAGAGCGTATTTCATTACAAGTATCCTTGATCTATCATCGCGTCGGCTACTTTTTTGAACCCTGCGATATTTGCCCCAAGGACTAGATTGCCAGCTTCACCATACTCTTTTGAAGTCTCATAAGAGATCTCAAAAATATGCTTCATTATGGATTTAAGCTTGGTATCCACCTCATCAAAACTCCACGAAGTCATCATAGCGTTTTGTTGCATTTCAAGACCACTAGTTGCCACGCCACCAGCGTTTGCGGCCTTTGCAGGACCAAAATAAAAGTCCTTTTGAGCTACAAAAAACTCAGCTGCTTCAAGCGTAGTAGGCATATTCGCCCCTTCAGCCACGACCCTACAGCCATTTTTATACAAAGTTTGTGCGTCTTGTAGGTTCATCTCATTTTGTGTAGCACACGGAAATGCCATATCACAAGGAATATCCCAAACTCCATTTCTACCGCTTGGATACTCACTAATTGGCACGAATTTGGCCGATGGCTTTTCTTTGACGTATTCTATTAGCCCTACTCTTAGCTCTTCTTTGAGTTTTTTTAGAAGTGCTACATTTATGCCATCTTTATCATAAATATAACCTGTAGAGTCACTCACTGTCACTGGCTTTGCCCCTAGTTCTTTGAGTTTTTGGACTGTGTAAATCGCCACATTGCCAGCCCCACTAACCACACAAATTTTATCCTCAAAGCCAAGGCCAGCTTTTTGTAGCATTTCAGCGGTAAAATATACTAATCCATATCCAGTCGCTTCAGTTCTAACCAAACTTCCGCCCCAGCTTAGGCCTTTGCCAGTTAGTGCCCCATCAAATCTATGAGTTAGTTTTTTGTATTGACCAAAAAGATATCCTATCTCTCTACTTCCTACACCGATATCGCCGGCTGGGACATCTGTGGTGTCTTTTAAAAGCACATGCAATTCAGTCATAAAAGCTTGACAAAATCTCATTATCTCAGCGTCACTTTTGCCTTTTGGGTCAAAATTTGCCCCGCCTTTTGCACCGCCCATATTTAGACCAGTTAGTGCGTTTTTGAAAATTTGTTCGAATCCTAGAAATTTAAGCACACCCAAATTCACACTCGGATGAAATCTTAGCCCACCCTTATATGGTCCAATCGCAGAGTTAAACTCAACTCTGTATCCGGTATGAACGCAAGGTTCGTTCTTGTCATTTGTATAAACAACTCTAAACATCAAAGTTCTCTCAGGTGCTAGAACTCTCTCAAGCACTCTGTGTCTTAGATATTTAGTCTCTTTTGTTAAAAGCGGTTCTAAACTATGCAAAATCTCAGTAGCAGCTTGAATGAAAACCTCCTGCCCTGGATTGCGTCTTTGAAGTTCGCAAAGTAGCGAACTAACATAGGAACTGTGTGTCATAAGCACTCCTTAGTTTGGATTAAAGTTTAGCCTTCTTGATTTGTTTAAAAAAATTTTTAGTGCTTTGTTTTCCTTTTTGCCCATTTTGTAGGAAATGAACTTTAGATACCATCTTATGTCGCTTATTTTCACGCCTCGGCTAATAGCGTAACTTTTTAGGATATAGTTTGGAATCTTAACATTAGCCTTTAAAAAATTTGACACAATTTTATCATAAATTTCACCATTTTGTCTATAGCAAAATCGTCCAAATACAAAAGGTAGCTTTGTTTTTTTATTCCACTCCTCTCCGAGATCCCAAAAGCTCTCTTTGCCATCTTCAAGGTAAGCCTTTAACGCCCTATCGCCGATAATCACTTCACCATTTAGACCCAAAACCTTGCTTAACATATTTGAAGTCATCGAAGCTGGGTCAAGTTTTTTGGATGAGTTTTTCCTTACTAAGACACTTATTACTCTATTTTTGGCTACAATTCCCATATTTAGTTTTTTGTATTTTTTGCGTCTGCTCTCAACGCTAGAGATCACTGCTGCATCAACCTTTGAGTTAAAAAGCTGCTTACAAAGATAGCTAGGAACCCCTTTTTTAAACTCAATACTTTTTTTGACATAAGTTGGAAGTGAGCTTTGCTTTAAAAATGTGTGAAATGGTAACAAATTCAAATAATCAATCTTACCAAATATCATGTATTAAAAACCCTATCTCCAGCGTCTCCAAGCCCTGGGACTATGTAGCCTTTTTCGTTTAGTCCCTCATCGATCGCACCCACATACACAGGCACTTCTGGGTAAATTTCGCTAAATCTTTTAAGGCCTTGTGGGGCTGCGATGATAGAGATAAACTTAATATCTTTTACCTTTTTTTCTTTTAGAAACTTAACCGCGTCTATGGCTGTGCCGCCAGTTGCAAACATAGGGTCAATCACAATTGCGGTTCTATCTTTGTGGTCGCTTGGAAGCTTAGCGTAGAAAAATTCAGCCTCTAGGCTAACTTCGTTTCTTTGAAAGCCCAAAAACCCAACGCTAGCGTCAGGAATGAGCTTAAACACCGCGTCAAGCATACCGAGTGCAGCGCGCAAAATCGGACATATCATTATCTTATTTGCTAGTTTTTTCCCTTTTGTTTTGGCAACTGGCGTGGTGATATCAACCTCTCTTAGTCTCAAATCCCCGCACGCCTCAAAAATCATTAAATAACTTATCTCATCAATCAGCATTCTAAACTGAAAAGGGTCTGTTTTGATATCCCTTAGGATAGAGATTTTGTGCTCAATGAGTGGGTGAGAAATTTGTTTGATATTACTCACTTTTTGCTCCTTTAAAATTTTCTAATAACTCTTCTCTAATATTCCAAAGCCTAAGCGAGAGATCAACCTTGTAAGTTGGTGGTTTGTTTATTCTAAGGTATTCATCCCACATACTTTGTTTTTCTTGTTTGGCAAATTTAGCAATACACTCTACGCTTTTTTTCTCGCCCACAAACTCTCCATCCACAAAAAGTGGCTTTAGAAGCTTTTTGGTGTAAAAATTTGTGATAGTTTGGCGTTTGTAAGTGTAAAGCGGGTGAAAAATCTCCAAAGGCTTACTCTCATCAATGCTCTCACCATCTAATGTTATCAAATCACACATTGCCTTGTGAGTAGTTTTGTCATAAAGTCTAAAAACCTGCTTGAGACCGGGATTATTGATCTTGCGTGGGTCATTTGAAATCTTAATCTTTGGGATAATTTTGCCAGCGTTTTGAATGCCGCTTAGTTTATAAACGCCCCCTAAACTTGGCGTATCATCACTTGTGATAAGCTTAGTTCCGATACCAAAGCTATCGATTTTGGCACCCATACTTTTAAGGTGTTCTACCAAATACTCATCAAGGTCATTTGAAGCTGTTATTTTAGCGTTTTTAAACCCTGCGTCATCAAGCATTTTTCTTGCGGCTTTGGTAAGGTATTCTAAATCGCCCGAATCTATCCTAATACCAAGGGGCTCAAATCCTTTGGCTCTTAGTTCTCTAAATACAGTAATAGCGTTTGGAAGCCCGCTTTTTAGCGTATCATAGGTATCAACTAAAAGCAAAGTCTCATTTGGATACGCCCTAGCATAAGCACGAAACGCCTCAAGTTCGCTTGCAAAGCTTTGCACCCACGCGTGAGAGTGAGTTCCAAGTGGTTTTAGGTTAAATTTCATCGCCGCAGCGACATTTGAAGTGCCAACACACCCCCCCACAATCGCTGCTTTCGCTCCATAAATACTAGCACTCATTCCTTGAGCTCTCCTAGCACCAAACTCCATCACAGGGGCATTTCCTGCACTATCAGTAATGCGAGAAGCCTTGGTGGCTATGAGAGTTTGAAAACTTATGATATTTAAAAGTGCAGCCTCTATAAGTCCTGCTTGCATTAAATTTGCTCTAACGCGGATTAGGGGTTCGTGGGCAAAAACCACACTCCCCTCATCTATCGCATAAATTTCACCGCTAAATTTAAACTCTCTTAGATAATCCAAAAACTCATCTTTAAAACTTCCCAAACTTGATAAATACTCAATATCTAAGTCTGTAAATTTAAGGTTTTGAATATATTCTACAAGCTCATTTATTCCGCACAAAATCGCGTAAGCCCCGCCACTTGGGTGTTTTCTAAAATACATATCAAACACAGCTACTTCGTCTTTGTTTTTTAAAAAGTAGCCTTGCATCATACTTAACTGATAGTAATCAGTAAAAAGTGCTAAATTTTTCATAATTTTAAATTTGCCAAACTTTCTTTGTAACTTTGTATATCAAAATCTTTTATGCTAGCCACATTATCTTTAATTGCAGCCTTTGCAACTGCTGGGGCGACTGCAAATAGCACCCTTTTGTCAAATGGGTTTGGTATGATATAGTCTCTTCCAAATTTGATATTTTCATTGCCGACTATCCTTTTGACTTCATCAGTAATCTCTTCTCTTGCAAGCTCAGCCAAAGCAATGGCCGCGGCCATTTTCATATTTTCGGTGATATATCTTGCATGCACATCAAGAGCGCCTCTAAAAATATATGGAAAACCTAGGACATTATTGACCTGATTTGGATAGTCGCTTCTTCCAGTTCCAACCATCGCGTCATCTCTAACTGCTTTGACATCTTCAGGATAAATTTCAGGCACGGGGTTGGCTAGAGCAAAGATTATAGGATCTTTTGCCATACTTTTTACCATACCTTTGGTTAAAATTCCACCCTTGCTAAGACCTAAGAACATATCAGCACCCTTTATAGCGTCATCAAGCATTCTCGCGTCTGTTTCTATGGCAAATTCTTTTTTTTCTGGGGTTAAATTCTCTCTTTTGCTATGAATTACGCCTTTTGAATCAACCATCAAAATTTGCTTTACACCAAGAGATCTATACATTTTAGCGCACGCAATCCCTGCTGCACCACTTCCGCTAACTACGACTTTTAAATCCTCAGGCTTTTTGCCATTGATTTTTAGAGCGTTTAAAAGACCTGCGGTTGTGATGATTGCAGTTCCGTGCTGGTCGTCGTGCATTATAGGGATATCTGTCTCCTCTTTGAGCCTTTTTTCGATATAAAAGCACTCAGGGGCTTTGATATCTTCAAGATTTATACCGCCAAAAGTTGGTGAAATGGCTTTGCAAATTTCTACCATATTATCAGGGTCTTTTTCGTTAATCTCTATGTCAAAAGCGTCAATTCCTGCGAATTTCTTAAACAAAACTGATTTGCCTTCCATTACCGGTTTGCTAGCACTAGCCCCAATATTGCCAAGACCCAAAACCGCTGTGCCATTGCTGATAACTGCGACTAAATTTGCCTTGTTTGTGTATTTATACGCTAGACTTGAATCCAAGCTTATCTCTTTGCACGGTTCTGCAACTCCTGGACTATAGGCAAGGGAAAGATCCTCAACGCTCTCGCAACGCTTTGTGACCTCAATTCCCGTTTTGCCACCTATGTGGTAATCAAGTGCTTCTTGTTTATTTACCATTGTTACTGTTCTCCTTGTGTTTGATTAAATTTTCTATTCTAATTTTTACTTCATCGCCGCCCAGAATCTCTATAACTTCAAAAATCGACGGACTAATTGCAGAGCCAGTGATTGCAATTCTTAATGGCTGGGCTAAATTTTTAAGTTTTGCTTCATTAATTTGCAAAAATTCCATCGTTTTTTCTTCGATTTGCCCCGCTTTTAAACCATTTTCATTTAAAATTTCACTAAATTTTGCTAATAAATTTTTAGAATCATCATTTATAAATTTATTCCACGCCTTTTCGTCATAATCTGTAGGGCGATTTAGAATGTGTTTGATATTCTCGCTCATCTCTAGTAACGTTTTTGCACGCTCTTTAAATGCGTCGATTATGAGAGAATTTTTGGGGTGATTTTCTAAATTTAGCCCAAAATTTTTAAGTTCACCAATTAAATTTTGCGTAGTGGAATTTTTAATATAATACGCATTTAGCCACTCAAGTTTGCTTTGATTAAAAGTGCTTGAAGATTTGCTAATGTGGGTTGGATCAAAGAGTTTTTTCATCTCATCAAGGCTAAAAATTTCATCATCGCCATTGCTCCAGCCAAGCCTTACAAGAAAATTTAAAAGTGCTTGTGGCAAATAGCCCATTCTTTTATATTCCATCACATCGGTCGCACCGTGGCGTTTTGAGAGTTTGTGGCCATCGCTTCCATTTATCATCGCCACGTGGTAAAATTTTGGGATTTTAAATCCAAGAGCGTTATACAAAACTATCTGTTTTGGGGTATTTGAAAGGTGATCATCGCCTCTGATGACATCGCTAACGCCCATTAAAGCGTCATCAATCACAACCGTGAGATTATAAGTTGGCGTCCCATCGCTTCTTGCGATGATAAAATCATCAAGAATATCATTTACGTTAAATTTAATCTCGCCTTTTATGCCATCGTTAAACTCTATCACACCGTCAAGCGGGGCTTTTATGCGAATTACCGGCTCAACTCCAGATGGTGGTGTGCCTTTAAAATCTCTATATCTGCCATCATATTTTGGGCGTTCTTTTCTTGCCATCTGCTCGTTTCTAAGTGCGTCAAGTTCGTCTTTGCTCATATAACATTTATACGCTTTGCCTTCATCTAAGAGCTTTTGGATATATTTTTTGTATAAATCAAATCTTTCACTTTGATAGACAATTTTGCCATCGTATTCTAAATCACACCATTTAAACGCTTCAACTATCGCTTCTGCAGCCTCTTTTGAGTTTCTTTTTAAATCTGTATCTTCAATGCGAAGTAAAAATTTCCCACCATTAGCCCTTGCGTAGAGATAACTAAAAAGTGCAGTTCTTAATCCGCCGATATGCAAATACCCCGTAGGAGATGGGGCAAATCTGGTAACTATCATAAATTTCCCTCTGTTTTTAAATCAAATTTATCAAATAATGTTATAATCGTCTAATTATATCACAATATTTAAAAGGTATCTTAATGAAGAGAGTTTTTATTTTGTTGCTTCTTTGTGTGGCTTTTGGAAATGCCAAGGTTGTAAATTGGGTCGTAGCACTCGTAGAAAACGAGCCGATTACTAATTATGAGATTCAAAATTTGATGAAAAAAGGCCGTATGAGTGAGCAACAAGCCGTAAATTACCTAGTAGATCAAAAGCTTTTTGAAGCTCAAGTTAAAAAACTTGGTATCAAAATTTCACCAACAGAGATAGAAGACAAAATCACAGAGATAAAAATCCAAAACAATATGGACGATCAAGCCTTTAGAGCGAGTTTGATGAGCCAAAATATTGATTATGCGGATTTTAGAAAAGATATCGAAGAAAATATCAAAAAAGAGAAACTTCTAGCTTCTGTATTTTCTAAAGCTGATTCTAGTGCAACGCCTGAGAATGTAAGAAGATTTTATGAACGCAACAAAAATCTTTTTACCGACTACACATCTATAAGTATTACTAGGTATTTTTCACCTAGCCAGAGTGCCCTAGCTGCGATAGCAAGGGGTGGCGAACCGGGTAGAGATGTGGTATATAGAACATTTAATGTCCCCAAAAAAGACCTTGACCCAAGAACAGCCGAAGCGTTTGGAAGCTTCAAAAATGGCACTTTCACGCCTATCGTGCCAAGCTTTGAGAATTTATACGAAATGCTTAAAATCAACTCAAAACAAGGCGTTTATACCAAAAGCTTTGAAGAGGTCGAAAAAGAGGCATTTACACTATATGTGAGAAATGAACGCAAAAAAGAGTCTGATGAGTTTTTTGCTAAGCTTAGATCAAATGCAATAGTTAAATTTGTGGATAAGCCTAGTAGATAGTTTAAATTTGGTGTGAATTTAGATTTGCACCAAATTCACCACCTTTAAAAATATAAAAATGCCAGAAACTAATAAATTTAATCCTAAAATATCTAGCCTAAAATCAATCATTACAAAACAGAATTTACAAATTTGTGAAACAAAAAGCTTTTTTTTAATGATATTATGGAAGCTTACCAAAATAAAGTGAGTAAGTATCACTTGTGTGGTATTGTTACACTTCATTATCAAATCTAATTTTTTTTAAATATCTATATTCTTTATGATCTATTAGAGTCTTAGATTGTTTTTTATTTTGAATAGCTTTGATACAACTCTCAAAACTTTTAAAAGATTTTTGTTTATTGCTAATTGGCGTTGAAAGATTATCTACTGTAGATTTTACTTTTGTAGCGATAGCTTTTGCTACAAAAATATCATCAGTAAAAAGCGAGTATTTTATAGTTATTGCTTTTTTATCTTTTAATGCTCTATCAAAATAATAAAAATTGGTCTATTTTTTATCATAGTTACATTATTAGAAGCCATTTTTAACTCCTAATGTCATAAGTGTTTTATGTAACAAATGGGGTATTTTTATGTAATATTTGCAAATTTGATGAAAAAAAGATGAATTTTTACGGATTTCACAAGCCAACGAAACTACGCTAATACAATGTTTTGAAGCAATTTTTAAGAAGCAAAAATGGCCGGGAAATAGGGATTCGAACCCCAGGAGGTGTTACCCTCAACGGTTTTCAAGACCGCCGCTTTCGACCGCTCAGCCATTTCCCGGTAATTATCTAGTTTTTTCTTCTACCCAGCCAGCACCCTCATTGACATCTTTTTTGATACCACTTGCTGTGTTTGAACAACCAACTAAAAATAAAGACGCTAAAAGCAACATAACCAAATAACGCATAATAAGCTCCTTAAATTGGAGGCGACACCCGGATTCGAACCGGGGGTAAAAGCTTTGCAGGCTTCTGCCTTACCACTTGGCCATGTCGCCATGCTTGGCTTTAACTCACTTCATCAAAACATACCATTATTCTTGATGAAAAGTTAGTATATCTTTTTATATCTTAATAATAGATTAAAGAAATAAATTTTACTAGCCAAGTGAGAAAATTTGAAAATTTCATTTGAAAAAAATATTAACAAAATAATTACTTTATATCATTATAATTTTCACATAAATTCTATTAAAGGAGCAAAAATGTTTAAACTTAGAGAGTTGCCATTTGATCCGGCAAATAACGCAGTAGTTAGCAAAGAGACCTGTGAGTTTCACTATGGGAAACACCATCGAACTTATGTAAATAATCTAAACAATCTTATAAAAGGCACTGAATTTGAAGATTCCTGTCTTTTTACAATTATGACAAAGGCAAGCGGTGGCTTATTTAACAACGCTGCTCAAGTCTATAATCACGATTTTTATTGGGACTGCATAGCCAAAAAATCAGCCCCTAGCAAAGAGTTAGAAGACGCACTCAAAAAAGACTTTTCAAATTTCAAAGATGAGTTTTTAAAGGCTGCAACTGCACTATTTGGCTCTGGCTGGTGCTGGCTCGCATACAATTCAAATGCTAAAAAACTTGAAATCATCTCTACAAGCAACGCTGCAAACCCTGTAACTGAAGGTAAAATTCCACTTCTTGTAGTTGATGTGTGGGAGCACGCTTATTATATCGACACAAGAAACGCTAGACCTGCATATTTAGAGAAATTCTACGAGAATATCAACTGGGAATTTGTCTCTGCAGCTTATGAATGGGCTCTAAAAGAAGGAACTGATTCGGTTAGATTTTATATAAGAGAGCTTCACGGTAAAAAACACGCTGATGGAGGCTGCGGTTGTGGCTGTAGCAAATAAACAAGGGGTATTCCCCTTGTATTAAAAAAGAGTTCAAATGAAAAATATTATCTTTATTTTGGTAGCTTTAGTGCTAACACTAAACGCTAGCGAATATACGCAGGTCAAATACACACTAAAAGAGACTGAGAATTTAATCAAAGAGTTTCACCAAAGGTTAAATGATTGCAAAATAGACGATAGAACCAAAGAGCTATCAAAAGAGATTGAGAGAGCCTTTTATCCACTTGATGACTTTGACTTTTCAAATCACTATGACCCTGAAATTATCAGTGAATTAAGGCGATTAAATTTGCAAAATCAACAGTTTTTGACAAATTTCGTTATGACAAGTGATTGTAAAATAGATAGTTTAAACTAAAATTAGCATTACTTAATTTATGCCCTTATTTTAATTTAATTTTTTTACTCTTTGCAAAAATAGCGTTTTAAAATTCTATTTTTAAAGGCAAAATGGAATTTATAAAATTATTTAGGTTTAATAATAGACAAAACTGCAATATTGTCATCGTTTTATCAACACAAAAATAGAGCTTTCCGTTAGATAAAATTTATCAAAAACAAATCCAAAAGAGTATCAGTATTTTATATAATACAGCATAAATCCACATTATAATGTCAAATACATAATCTGCATTGGACTTTGCATTGATAGTGCTTATTTTAAAATCATAGATGGCATTTACAAGCACAAAGTCGCAAATTTATCTCAAAATTAACGATAAACAAAAACAAATCGTTTCAATAAACCACGAAAATTAGGCAAATTATAAGCTAACTTAAATTTAAAAGTTTTAGAACTGATGGAAAATTTTATAGAAAAGTGCAAAGAATATTTTTGTAATTAAGATATAAAATTAAGTCAAAAACTAAAATTTTATAAATTTACAATCAAGGTCAAATCCAAATTTGACCTTGAAATCAAAGCCCACTTTTTGCAAAAGCTAGCAAGCTAAACAGGCTATTTTGCGGGGTTTATCTCTATTGTTACGCGGCGATTTGGTGCAAGGCACTCTATAAGCTCAGCTCTAGCTAGCCTAGTATCGCAGCTTTTTATAGGCTCACTCTCGCCCACACCATTAACCACAATATCACTAACACTCACACCATTAGCTACAAGCTCTTTTTTTACCGCCTCAGCTCTTTTTTTAGAAAGAGTGAGATTTGAAGCTTCGCTACCAATCATATCCGTGTGTCCTGTGATTATCACGCTACTGATATTTTCTGATTTAGCGATATTTGCTACAGTTTCTTTGCCTTTTAGGCTAAGGGTCGCACTCGCAAAAGCAAATAATAAATCACTTTGAAGTTCATATTTTTTGCTTACCTTGCCACCACTACAACCAAGTGGCTTATCAAAGATACTTCTAGCTATCATTTTATTATCAAAAACCACTTTAAACTGACAAATTTTATCAGCGTCGCTTGCTGTTTTCTTGAGATTAAAAACATAATCCCACTCTACTACATGATAAAGCCCCTCAGCAAAGTGTGGATAGCCAATAATCGAAGCAATCTCATCTTTATTCATCCCAACCCCGACTTTTTGCAAATTCTCAACACTCATAGAAGCTACTGCATCTCTCCACGAATCATTCATATCAGGAAAAGTTACTTCATTTCTAGTCATTACCCCATCTTGTGGGACTTTTTGGCTTACCTTGCTCATACATCCGCTAAGCGAAATACACACCAAACCAGCTATCATAAAAAATCTTAATTTCATCATAAATCCTTTGTGAATTTAAGGGGATTAACCCCTCAAATTAATTAAAAGTGAAAGCCTATAGAAGCTGCAACACCGACATTTTCTTGACTGTCATAAGATCCAGCTGCTTTAAAGACCCATTTGCCATTATCGCTCATCTTAGAAACGCCTATTGCCATCGCATTTTCGCTCTCATAGTAGCCACCACCTAGACTTAGCATACCTTTGCCAGGGATTGTTGCTTGAGGTAGGTTGCCGATTGCCATAGCTGCGGCTGTTCCAGCCCTTGAGTCATCCCTGATCTCTTTCATATCCTTATAGACATTATATAGACCTGATCTTAATTGACCCATAGTAGCTGCGTCTGAGTTAAGCACGCCAGGGGCTACATTGCTGATAGTTCTCTCAGTTCCTGGTGCTCCAACTGATACGGTGTTGTCTCTATGAATTAGATTGCCATTTTTGTCTTTGCCAATAACTGTGTTTGAACCATTGCCTAAAGCGACTGAATTTGCACCGCCAGCGTATGAATTTGAACCAAGAGCTAAATTGTTTTGATTCCTTCCACTCTTAGGTGCTACATATGCTCTGCCATCTTCGTTTGAAGCAATATTAACCGCACTTGCAACTTTAGCTTGAACTGCTTTTAGCTGAGCGACATTGACTGCGTCGCTATCGGCTGAACCTGCTGCGACATTGATGATTTGGCGAGTTTCGCCTGAATTACCAACTGAAACTGAACCCAAAGAGCCTTTTGTAGTTGCTTCTATAGCTTGTTTTTGTTCGACGGTCGTTCCATCTGGGACATAGCCTACGAGATTATTAACCCTATTGGCAACCGAGTTAGCACCTAGTGCTACACCACCTTTGGCTACATCTTTGACTTGTGAGTTTGAACCTAGTGCTAGAGCCTCTTTAGAGTTTTCGATCTTAACTTTATTACCTAGTATAAAGCTTTCGTCCGAACCTGAACTAATAGTATTATCATTACCTACAGAGTATGAGTTGCTAGCATTTATGGTGCTTGGGTCACCTATAGCACCTGAATTTGCACCAGTGACGATGTTTCCAGTTCCTATAGATATGCTTTGTTTACCTAAAGCTTGTGAGTTTGTTCCTATAGCGATAGCATTTTTAGCAGTATCACCAACTTTCGCTTGAACACCAACAGCTATACCACCGTATGATCCAGCACTTGAGTCAAGTGGATCTTTTGGCTCTAATTTTCCAACTGGTTTTTCATCGCTATTAACGTGGAAAAATCTTGTTCCTTGTTTGTTGATATTGTTTATAGCTTGAATGATATTTGTATTTTTAACTTGCTCTTGACCAGAAGCAGCATTTGTAGTTAAAGCATCTTCTGCAGTTTTTGTTAATTTGCCATTATTATCAATATAATCAACATTTCCACCTATAATATTGTTAATATTATTTGAGATATTTGTGATGTTTGTAACTTTAGTATCGACACTAGCTAGATCGCCGATAGTAGCTGCATTATTTTTATATTTTGCTTTTTTAGAATCATCTAGATTATTATAATCAGCCATTGTGCCACCTTGTCCGTCTGCACCTAAACCAGCTAAACCACTCTTTAACCCTGCGATAGCTTTACCATTCATATTAAGACCATCTTTATTTAGAGTTGGACCACTAGCGATAGTTAAACCATCTTTTGTAAGAGTGGTTGTATCGATGCCATCTCCTATAGTAATACCATTAGTATCCATTTTTGTATCACCTGTGGTTACACTAGTAAGATCGGTTAATTCTTTAGTTAACTTAATTTTCAAGCCATCACTATCAGCTACTACGCCGATATTAGCACCAGTGCTTAGTTTGTTTTTATCGCCTTGACCGCCTTTAATATTAAAGTTTTCCCCCAATTTAACCGCTTTGTCTCCATCATCACCAACAAAGGTCATAGGCTTAGTTGCCGAACCATTTACTGAAGCAATTTCTTTATCTAAAGTTTTTTTAGTTATTACACTTGTATCACCTAAATCTGTATCTCCAAATGTATAGGTTTTATTATCTCCAGCTGTGATAGTTAAAGGAGTTTTATTTTCAGTAGAGATTGAGTTTATGTTGGTTAATGTTTTGCTTAAACCATATGTTATACCATCTTTATCGCTACTTACTACTATGTTATCTCCAGCAAGGAATTTAAGCTCTCCACCAGCCTTTATTTCTTGACCAGCTTGTGAGCCATCAGCAATTCCTGTAAATAAAGTGTCTGTTTTACCAACATAGCCACTTAACTTATCTGTTAAATCGCTTGATTTTGTATAATCACTTAAAGCGGTGTTTAAAGTTCCACCAGTAATTAAGCCTTTATCGTTAGCTTCATTTTTACCATCACCTAATACTTTTTGCCACTTTTCTCTATTTACTTTATTTGTATCACCATCTAAATTTGAAGCATCTAGTTTAGCAAATTTATCATTTAATGTATTTGTTAAAGTATCAGCACTTGTAGCAGTATCTACATAAGTTTTAACTGCTTTTGATTGAACTAAACTTGTAGTATCATCAATTGAGCTAACACCTA
>JALFKC010000058.1 GCA_022775765.1 Campylobacter sp.
TTAGCTATTTTTGTTGCTTTTTATATCTAAACAAAAGTACTTCAAAATTTCTCTAAATTTAGCTTCTTAAATTCTTAAGCGGATAATATATTTGTTTTTCATCATTGTAATCATAATTTATTGCTACTTTAATAGAGGTTAGGTTGTCTTGAGACTTAAAAATATTCGAACAAATATACTCGCTAATGAGCTATATGAGCGGATTAATAGCTCTAGTTTTGGCAAGAGTTTATAGTGTGTTGGCTTAAAAAATAGCACTCATCATTGATTTTTATGCCTAGTTTTTTACCGTTTGTACCACTATAGACTCTATAAGTTCTATTGTTTAAATAATTAGTAAAATCTCTCACTACTATCCTTTTATTGCTAAATTTGCTACTTAAATGCTATAAAGCTGGCGAAATTTCCCCATCTAAAAATGCACTCTATATTTTTAAATCCAGCTTTTTGACAAAGTCTGATATTTTCGCTTTGGGTGTAGGGGATTAATACATTTTCTAATGCTTTTCGTTTTTGAGCGATTTCAAAGTCGCTATATCCTTGCTTTTGCTTATAGGATTCATAAATTTCTATCATCTCTTTGGTGAGCTTATTATCTTCAAATATCAGTTTTTCGCTTAGTATAAACACCCCACCGCCATTTAAATTTGAGTAAATTTTCCTTATAAAATCCTCTCTTAAAATCGGCCTAATAAATTGCAAAGTGTAGTTTAAAATTATCGCGTCACTACCGCTAAAATCGCTATTTAAGATATCTGAATTGATAAATTTTATATTCGCCCCATACGCTTTGGTTTTGTTTTTGGCGTTTTGAATCATCGCTAGAGAGCTATCAATGCCATTGAGGTTTAAATCTGGGCGTTTTAAAAACAGCCCAAGAAGTAGATTTGCAGTTGAACTTCCTAGGTCAAACACTCTAGCCCCATCTTTTAATAAACGCGACAAAATATCACAAATCAGCTCCAAACTCACACTATAATAGGGCACCGAACGAGATATCATATCATCAAATACACTCGCAACACTCTCATCAAACTCAAACTGCTTTTCTATCTTGGCTTTGAAAATTTCATCACGCATTTTTTATCCTTGCAGCTTCAATGTCTTTTAAAATTTGCTCTTTTAGGGCTTTGAAATCGCTAAATTTCATATTGTCTCTTATAAAATCCACAAAAAATATCTCAGTATCTTTTGCTTCGCACTCTTTAAAATCATCCAAAATATGCGTCTCAATGCTAAATTTACCATCAGTACTAACTCTTTTTCCTATAAATGCAACGCTTTTATAACTTTTATCATCCACTAAAGTATTGGTCGCATAAACCCCATCTTTTGGCAAAAAATACCTTGAGATTTCTAAATTCAAAGTCGCCACAAATTCCTTTTTGCCAAGCCCCTGTCCGCTTATAATAGCCCCTTTTATGCTGTAATTTCTACCCAAAAATTTGTTAGCATTTTTGATATCGCCTTGAGATAGAAAATTCCTTATTTGCTTGCTATGAACGCCAGTACCATCAATACAAAACTCATCTATAACTTCAACTTCAAAAGCTTTTTTAAGAGTAGAGATATCCCCACTTCTTTCAAAGCCAAACTTAAAGTCATTGCCAACTACAATGCTCTTTAAATTTACAAATTCTCTCTTAAGCAGATTTATAAACTCATCAGGGCGAAGATTTCTAATATCTTCAAGCCGATAGTAAAAAATAGGCAAATTTGTGAAATTCTCTCTTGATTTATTAGGGGTTAAATTTGAACTACCACTCTCAATCACCAAAATTGCCCCATTTTCATCAAGCCTTTTAAAGAGCTCTTGATGGCCTAGGTGCATTCCATCAAAACAGCCCACGCAAAGTGAGCTGACGCTAGTTTGTAGCATTATTCTTGGATGGTCCAAATAAGCTTATCGGTGTCATAACCTGATGATTTGGCGTGATTTGTATAGACAACCTTCATCACTTCAGGCATTGCAGTTTTTCTAGCGATGATCCACATTTGTTTTTTTGGTTTGCCATAAATTAGGGCGTATTGATAAAATGGATCGATTTTGACTATATCGTATTTTTCGTCATCGCTGTCTGTTTTGAGTGTAAAACTTGAGACATTTGAATCGCTATTAAACTCAGCTAAGGCGTTAGTCGTTAAGATCGCCCCATCTGTGGTTTGGCTTTTTTTAATAATAATAATCCCATTTGAGACAGGCGAGTAGTTTAAATGCACATTTTTGTTGCCATTATCTTCATCCATTCTAGCTATCTCATACCAATCCCCATAAAATTTATTAACCTCAAAGCTTTGCACTACCTCATTTTGTGGTGTTTTGGTTAGCGAACATCCACTTATTAAAACCGCAATCAATAAAATAAAAATATTTTTATACATTTTTTCCCTCTCATAAAATTAGCTTATAATTATACTATAAGATATTTAGATTTTTCTAATGTCAGAAAATTTAAAGCTTTTAAGCTAGGATTATTAACTGTTTTCTTAGAAATTTGTAGTAAAATTCACTCATTACATAAATTTAGCCAACTAAATTTACAAATTTCAAATAAAGGCTTAATTTGATACAAAAACTTACTGAAGAGATAAAACTGATATTTACTATTAACAAAACTAGCCGAAAATGGCACTTTCCACTCTGTGCAGCATTTTCTACTGGGGCACCTTTGCTAGCTGGTGCGTATTATGACAATATGCAATTAGCAGCGATTGCCGCGATGGCTGGAATGGTATTTTTATATACGCCCAAAACTCATTTAGCTCATAGAATGGTGGTTTTGATGGCGTATGCGTATGGAATGGTGGTTTCGTTTATCCTTGGGGCGATTGCAAATATGCTCTTTGGTATAACTTCGCTTACTTTGGGGATTTTAACTGCGATTGTAACTATGCTTGTGAGATTTTACAAAGTGCCAGCTCCTGGGAACTTTTTCTTTGTGATGTCAGCGACTTTGGCAGCTTTTATGCCGTTTGAGCCAGCTGAGTTTATGCGAATTAGCGGGTATTTTGTGCTTGGGACTATTTGGGCTTGTTTGGTTGCGTTTTTGTATGGACTCTCAACTATCAAATATATTAGACCTGAGCCCATCACGCCACTTCAATATGATGGCTTTGATGATGTTATTTTGGACTCTGTAATCTTAGGATTTTTTATAGGATTGAGTGTATTTTTGGCTCTGCTTTGTGGTTTTGAGAGGCCATATTGGGTGCCAATTTCTACCCTAGCGATTTTGCAAGGGATGACGCTAAGAAGCAAATGGACTAGGCAAATTCACAGAATTTTAGGGACTTGTGTTGGAATAGGGTTGGCTTATTTGCTCTTAAAGCTTGAGTTAAACAATTTAGGAATAGCTCTGGCTGTTGGAATTTTGGCATTTTTAACTGAGATGACGGTTGTGAGAAATTATGGAATTGCTGCGATTTTTATCACACCACTAACTGTGTATATGGCTGAGATGAGTGGTGTGATAGGCGGGGATTCTACATATTTGATAGTTGCTAGAATTTCAGATATCGCCTTTGGTAGCGTGGTTGGCTTTGTAGGTGGGCTTTGCTTGCATAATCTTAAATTTAGACATTTTATCAAGAAAATTGTGCTATTTTTTGCTAGAAGGTAGCTAAATTTAGCCAAATTCGGTTTGTTTTAAGAGTTAAATTTTGCGAATGAAATTATAATGTTTTAATAAAATAAGAATTTACTACAGAGTAAAATTTAGAAATTTAGTGAAATTTTCCTGCAAATTTGCAGGAAAATTATTTGTCTTTTAAGCCAAGTTCAGCAATCAATTTGCTATAAGTTGCGTAATTTTTGCCTTTTAAATATCTCATAAGTCTTTTTCTTTGACCGACTAATTTTAAAAGTCCAAGTCTTGATGAAAAGTCTTTTGGATTAGCTTTTAAATGCTCTGTAAGATATGAAATTCTGTTTGTCAAAAGTGCAATTTGAACTTCACTTGAACCAGTATCTTTGTCATTTCTAGCAAATTTTGCAACTATTTGTTCTTTTTGCGCCTTGTCTAAAGCCATTGTAGCCTCCTGATAGGTAAAATTTAAGTTGTAATTTTATCATAAAATTTATCAATCTTAGCTAAATTTGAGTTTAAATTCAAAAAATAGATTTTCGTTATCAAATTTTTGATAAAATAAGGCAAAATTACTGCTTTTTGCATGGAGAAGGAGAGAAATTGCTTTTAACAAAAGCTAGTGAATATGCGCTTTTTTCGCTGATATATATAGCACAAAATGAAGGTCCTCAAGATGTTGATACCATCTCAAAAGAGCTTAAAATTTCCAAAAGTTTCCTTGCTAAAATTTTGCAAAATCTCGCTAGAGAGGGCGTTTTGATCTCATACAAAGGTGTAAATGGTGGATTTGTTTTGGCTAAAGATGCGTGCAAACTCACGCTACTTGAGATTTTAAATAAAAGCGAAAATCGCACAACTTCTGTATTTGAATGCTCTCATTCCAAGCACGATTGTCAAACTCTTGGCTCAAAACAGTGCAAAATTTGGCAGACATTTAACGAACTTCAAAAACATATTGATGATTATTTATTAACTATAACTTTACAAGATATTATAAAAGGAAATTGATGAAAGTTTTTCACCTATCACACACTGACTTTGATGGATACGGGGCACAGTTTATAACCAAACACTATTTTAAGGATATAGAGTTTTTCAACTCAAATTACGGCAAAGAGATTGACCAAAAAATCGACATTATTGTTTCAACACTTCCTGATGAAAAGAGCCTATTTTTGATAACAGATCTTAATCTCACACTAAAACAGTGCGAAAGCCTAAAGGCTAAAATCAGTGGTAAAAACAGCAAAATTTTGCTACTTGATCACCACCAAACTGGCCTTGAGAGTGCTAAAAACAATGACTGGTATTTTTTGGACAACTCTCAGTGTGCTACAGCCATAACGCATAAATTTTTTAGTGATGTATTTGAAAATGACGCTGGGCTTGAGAAATTTAAAAGAGTGGTAAATGCAGTTGATATTTGGCTAAAAGATGAGGATGAGTTTGAAGTTGGCAAGGTTTGCCTCGCGATGATAGCCAATGCAAAAGAGATTAACAAGGTGCTTTTTCCTAAAGAGCACACCGAGTATATTTTTTATATTTTGAGTAGAGCAAACGAGTTTTTTGACAAGCCAAATGCACATATTTTGCTTGATGAGGCTTTGCATTTTATCAAAAAAGACTTTTTTAGAGGTGATAAAGAAAACGACTCTTTTGGAAATTTGGTCTCAAATTATGTAGTAAATTTACTAAGCCTAAATAGCCAAAAATTTGCCATTTCATATGGGGATTACAAGGGAATTTTAACCTACAATATCGGCAATACCTCTGTTATTGGCAATGATTTTTTGGTTAAAAA